>NZ_JBQLZL010000022.1:0-109066 GCF_052168255.1 Almyronema sp.
AGCGCAGTTCTGCATTAGATGAAACGCTACCTTATTTAAGCGATCGCGTCAACTATAGGGCGATCGCTTTTTAACTTGTGCCATATTTGAATGAGAAAGCTTTTGGTTTTTGTTAATAGAGCGATCGCTGGTATTAGTTTGCTGTGCTAAGGGCAATCTACAATTTCACAAACTTTATTTACACAACCTTCATATTTCGATTAAGGGGAAGTGCTGATCAAGTTTTGAAGATTGGGGATAATAAGGAAAGCTATATATCCCTGCATAAGGCTAAACTAATATTCTTTTTGACTCGATACTACTATTTAGGGTTGCAGTATATATCAAGTCTTTCTCTACAAAATCATTTATTAAAACAGTCTTCTAAGTATGAGTCTATTTGAAACTATAGACAGTTTGGAAATATACCAGCTTCGTCTTACAGCAGATAATCTCGACATATCTAAAAAGGTCAAAATAAAAACCATCTTAAAGAGAAAAATAAACGAAAATCTTACCAATTTTTATAGGTCTCAAAGCGATTCTCCCTCTGTTGTTGAGTCTTTTCAAGTCTTATCTCTTTGGAAAGATCATATACACGAAATCATTAATAAAAAGAAAGTTAAAGATTCAAATAAACGCAGAAAGCAAGAGGTTTTAGAAGGACTTGAAAAGCTGAATTGCAAAAAGGATTTGAATGATCCTGACAACATGGAGAGTATTACGCGTGACATTCTCATGTTGTTATGGAAAGAGTCAAGTGAGAAAGAGAAGAAAAAATTTAGGGATATTGTTAGAGAGGAGTTAGAAAAGTATTCAATTGAACTAACGAATTCAGAAATTGATAAGATTACCCGCGATTTCCTTTTAGGAAGTATGAGCAGTGCAACTCCTTTCGCTATCCCTATAGTTTCAGCTATTATGCTCCAACAACTGACTCAAGGATTTATAGCTTGGGTCATAGTTTCATTGCTTGGACAAAAAGCTTTACAAGCAGCAGTTCTTAGTAGTCTTTCAGGACCTATAGCTTGGGGGTTGTCCATAGGAGCTTTTAGTCTCGGAATAGGAATGTCAGCTATTCGTTATAAAAGTGAACGAAATAAGCTGCGGTTTGTTCAAGCTATCTTACTAATTTATGCTTTCAGCTATCAAAATCGATTTAATTGTAGAAGAGAGGGCAATTAAATGAGCTATCAATTTATTGTAGGCTTGCCTAAGCACTTAGAAGCGGCTTACAAAGCTGGCGAAATAATTATAACGGGAGGAGTTGCCAGATATGCTGATAGTATGGCGATCGCAGCTCATTTAGAACAGGCTGCTCCATTTGCAGCAGGTGCTTTTAACACTAACCCATACCTTGCAATGGCTAGCACAGCACTGCAAACGGCTAGAGTCGCAAAGGGTATGGTGGTAGATACTGCCAAGCTGAATCAAATTATTGCCTTGACACAACAGATTCAAACCCTTTCGAGTATAAATCTTGCGATATCAGGTGCTACGCTTGGTGTGGCTGTAGTTGGCATTGCTATAGTTCTGCATCAACTGAATAAACTTAATCAAAAGCTTGATAGGCTAAGTGCTCAACTTCAATCATTAGATATGAAAATTTCAGAGGTACATAAAAATGAATTAAGCAAGCTGATAGAAAAAGTAAAAATACATATTAAGCATTGCATAAGCTTTATCAACCAAATTGAAGACTTGGGCTGGAGTCATCATTTAGATACGGAAATTGTTAAACAGCTTGATAGTGCTGAAACATTAATGGAAAGAGTATTGGCTAAATATCTCGATAGAGATGGCATCAATATTTCACTAGATCTTGTTCAGTGTCTCTATAGTTCTTATGCTAATTTACTCAAGGTTTATTTGACCAATCGCTATTTATCTCAAAAGAGCCTAGATTATTTAGGTTTAAGACTTAAAACTTTAGAAAATTTCTCTAGTCAACTATCTTCGCCAGAGATGATTGACGAACTGTATGAATCTCTACTACTAAATCAAGAAAGAAGATTTTCTGAAGGTGAACTTGACGTTATCTTAGAGCTTTATAGATATGGCTGCAAAAATAAAAGCCAAGATGTAAATGTTCATTATGAGATTCTTACCAAAACCCCTCTCAAAGAATTTCAGAACTGGCAACGATTGCTAGCTGAAAGTAAAAAACCACTCATCTGGATTGAGCATGCAACCTAAATGAAACAGCAATCTTGCCAGATGTCTGGTGTCTTTTTAAGTATGCTAAGCCTGCGGAAGATAAGCACGTAACCACTACATTTTGTACAATAATGCGATCGCTGATCTTTAAGTGTGCTTTGTTGAGCAAACGCACCTTTATTACCGCCCTAGCCACGCCGATAAAAACTTAGACAGCGCGATCGCTTACAGATTGGCAAAGACTCTTTTTTCTGTCTACTTTCCCAATCCAGACATGAACCTACCTCAGGTTTTTAACTGTCTATGTATCTAAAAACTGCTGAAAGTAAAAAGCAGCCTTCTGTCCTTTGCCTTCAACCTTTAGCTGTATCACCACCCCAAAGCCTTAACAAAACAAACCCCCCCAGGCGAACCTGAGGGGGCTTGCTGATTTAATTAACTGCCACGCTAGCCAAATCGACTAGATGTAGAAGCAATTAAGAAGGCCGCGTAAGTTAGGATATACCCCACCGTAAAGTGAGCCAGACCGACTAAACGACCTTGAACAATGGACATTGCCACAGGCTTGTCCTTCCAGCGAATCAGGTTGGCGAGTGGCGTACGCTCATGTGCCCAAACTAGGGTTTCGATGAGTTCTTGCCAGTAACCTCGCCAAGAGATCAAGAACATGAAGCCCGTTGCCCAAACCAGGTGCCCAAAGAGGAACATCCAAGCCCAAACTGCCAGGTTATTCATGCCATAGGGGTTGTACCCATTGATCAGCTGAGAAGAATTCAGCCAGAGGTAGTCACGCAGCCAGCCCATGAGGTAATTCGAGTTCTCATTAAACTGAGCTACGTTACCCGACCAAATGCTGAGATGCTTCCAGTGCCAGTAGAAGGTAACCCAACCAATGGTGTTAAGCATCCAGAACATCGCCAGGTAGAAAGCGTCCCAAGCAGAGATATCGCAAGTACCGCCACGACCGGGGCCATCACAAGGGAAGCTGTAGCCGAAGTCTTTCTTATCCGGCATTAGCTTAGAACCGCGAGCATCCAACGCACCTTTGACCAAGATCAAAGTGGTGGTGTGCAAGCCAAGCGCGATCGCGTGGTGTACCAGGAAGTCGCCAGGGCCAATGGTCAAGAATAGAGAGTTGCTACCGCTATTGATAGCATCTAGCCAACCACCCAGCCACACGTTGCCGTGATTTGGGTAGGCCGTAAAAGCGACACTGTCAGGATTCGACAGTAAGGTATCAAACCCGTATAACGCCTTACCATGAGCAGCCTGAATCCACTGCGCAAACACAGGCTCAACCAGGATTTGCTTCTCAGGTGTACCAAAAGCCATCATCACGTCGTTATGGACGTAGATACCTAGCGTATGGAAACCGAGGAACAAAGAAACCCAGCTCAGGTGAGAGATAATCGCTTCTTTGTGCTGCAGTACCCGATCCAACACGTTGTTTTCGTTGGCCTTAGGATCGTAGTCACGGATGAGGAAAATCGCCCCGTGAGCAAACGCCCCAACCATGATGAAGCCAGCGATGTACTGGTGGTGGGTATACAGCGCCGCCTGCGTGGTGTAAGACTTCGCCATGAAGGCATAGGGAGGCAGCGCGTACATGTGCTGCGCCACCAGAGAAGTGATCACACCCAGCGAAGCCAAAGCTAGCGCCAGTTGGAAATGGAGAGAGTTGTTGAGCGTGTCATACAAACCCTCATGACCTTTACCTAGCGCCCCGCCGAAAGGAGTCCCTTCGGGCGGACGGTGCGTTTTAAGAATCTCCTTGATGCTGTGACCAATACCGAAGTTCGTCCGGTACATGTGGCCAGCAATGATGAAGATCACCGCGATCGCCAGGTGATGGTGAGCCATATCCGTCAGCCAGAGAGACTCAGTCTGAGGATGAAACCCACCCAAGAAGGTCAGAATTGCCGTACCCGCACCCTCAGAAGTCCCGAAGACATGACCCGCCGTATCAGGGTTTTGAGCATAAACGCCCCAATTGCCTGTAAAGAAAGGAGCCAAACCCGCCGGGTGAGGAGGGGTAGACAAAAAGTTGTCCCAACCAACGTGCTGTCCCCGAGACTCAGGAATCGCTACGTGAACCAGGTGCCCCGTCCAAGCCAAAGAGCTAACGCCAAACAAACCAGCCAGGTGGTGGTTGAGGCGAGACTCGGCATTCTTGAACCAAGACAAACTGGGGCGGAACTTGGGCTGAAGGTGCAGCCAACCCGCAAACAGGAAGACCGCAGACAGAATCAGGAGGAACACCGCACCGGTATACAGGTCGTTATTGGTGCGCATACCGATGGTGTACCACCAGTGATAGACCCCGGAGAATGCAATATTCACAGGGCCAGAAGCGCCAGCTTGAGTGAACGCATCCACTGCAGGCTGACCAAAGTGAGGATCCCAGATCGCATGGGCGATGGGCTTCACATTGAGCGGATCAGTGACCCACTGCTGAAAATTTCCTTGCCAAGCGACGTGGAAAAGATTACCAGAGGTCCACAAGAAGATGATTGCCAGATGGCCAAAGTGAGAAGCAAAAATCTTTTGATAAAGATTCTCCTCGGTCATGCCATCGTGACTTTCAAAGTCGTGGGCAGTGGCAATCCCATACCAGATTCGACGTGTTGTCGGATCCTGAGCCAAGTCCTGGCTAAACTTTGGGAATTTAGTTGCCATATGTCTTTTCGAATCCTCCGCGCTCTTATCCTACTGCAATAATTCGAGCCAGGAAGAATGCCCACGTAGTGGCAATCCCTCCCAGGAGGTAGTGCGCTACTCCAACCGCCCGACCTTGAGTAATGCTCAGAGCGCGAGGCTGAATGGCGGGAGCAACCTTGAGCTTGCTATGAGCCCAAACAATTGACTCAATTAGCTCTTGCCAGTAACCACGACCGCTGAATAGGAACATGAGGCTGAAGGCCCAAACAAAGTGAGCGCCCAGGAACATCAAGCCATACGCAGACAGCGCTGAACCGTAAGAACCAATCACCTGAGAGGCCTGCGCCCACAGGAAGTCGCGCAACCAACCATTAATCGTGATTGCACTCGTTGCAAAGTTACCTGCCGTGATGTGAGAAACCGAACCGTTGGCGGAAACGCTTCCCCAAACATCAGACTGCATCTTCCAACTGAAGTGGAAAATCACAATTGACAGGGAGTTGTACATCCAGAACAGACCGAGGAAAACATGATCCCAACCAGATACCTGGCAGGTACCACCCCGCCCTGGGCCGTCGCAGGGGAAACGGAAACCCAAATCACCCTTATCAGGAATTAGGCGAGAGCTGCGAGCAAACAGCACACCTTTGAGCAAAATCAGCACGGTCACATGAATGGTGAACGCGTGAATATGGTGCACCATGAAGTCTGCCGTTCCCAGCGTGATCGGCATCATGGCAACCTTGCCACCAACGGCTACAATATCGCCCCCAAACACTGGGCTAACGCCAGCAAGTGCGTTGGGTGCGGTAGAACCTGCAGCCGCCGCGTGGATGTTTTGTACCCACTGAGCAAAAACAGGCTGTAGCTGAATTGCGGAATCAGAGAACATGTCCTGAGGACGTCCCAACGCTCGCATGGTGTCGTTGTGAATGTACAGACCAAAGCTATGGAAGCCGAGGAAAATACAAACCCAGTTGAGGTGGGAGATGATGGCATCACGGTGACGAATCACCCGATCCAACAGGTTGTTAACGTTTTTGGATGGCTCATAATCGCGCACCATAAAGATGGCTGCGTGAGCACCCGCACCAACGATTAGGAAACCCCCAATCCACATATGGTGCGTAAACAGCGAAAGCTGAGTCGGATAGTCCGTCGCCAGGTACGGATAGGGCGGCATGGCATACATGTGGTGGGCCACAATGATGGTCAGTGAACCCAGCAGTGCCAGGTTAACCGCCAGTTGAGCATGCCAGGAAGTCGTTAGGATCTCATAAAGACCTTTGTGACCTTCACCTGTGAAAGGCCCCCGGTGGGCTGCGTGCATCTCTTTGATGCTGTGACCAATGCCCCAGTTTGTGCGGTACATGTGGCCAGCCACAATAAACAGCACTGCCAGCGCCAGGTGATGGTGGGCGGTATCAGACAACCACAGACCACCTGTGACGGGGTTTAAGCCGCCTTTGAAGGTCAAGAAATCAGAATAAACTGACCAGTTCAAGGTGAAGAAAGGTTTCAAACCTTGGGCAAAGCTGGGATACAGCTCAGCCATCAGGCTTCTATCCAAAATGAACTCGTGAGGTAGCGGAATATCTTGAGGGGCTACCCCAGAATCCAAAAGCTTATTAATGGGCAGAGAAACATGAATTTGGTGACCTGCCCAGCTAAGGCAGCCAAGACCTAGCAAACCTGCCAGGTGGTGGTTCAGCATAGATTCAGCGTTTTGGAACCACTCCAGCTTGGGTGCCCGCTTGTGGTAGTGGAACCAACCCGCGAACAACATCAGCCCTGCCATTACCAGACCGCCGATAGCGGTACAGAAAAGCTGGAACTCATTAGTGATGCCAGAAGCGCGCCAAAGCTGAAATAAGCCAGACGTAATTTGAATGCCTTGGAAACCACCGCCTACATCAGCATTCAGGATTTCTTGACCGACGATTGGCCAAACAACCTGAGCGCTGGGCTTGATACTAAGGGGATCTGCTAACCAAGCTTCATAGTTAGAAAAACGAGCGCCATGAAAATACATACCGCTCAGCCAGATAAACACGATGGCCAGGTGACCAAAGTGAGCACTGAAAATTTTGCGGGAGATATCTTCTAGGTCGCTGGTATGACTATCAAAATCGTGAGCGTCGGCATGGAGATTCCAAATCCAGGTAGTGGTTTTGGGACCTCGGGCTAAAGTCCGGTCAAAGTGTCCAGGCTTGGCCCACTTCTCAAAGGAAGTAGGAACTGGATCTTTGTCAACTAGGATCTTCGCCTTTGCCTCCCGCTCGCGCGGGGTAGTTGTCATGGAGACTCTCCTCTCTCTAGACAAGAACGAGATGATCTCAATCCGAGTTTTATCAGTCGTATCTTCAGAGCTTTCCGTCAGGAGAACTGTTTGAAGACATGACCCATCGGGAATGAGTGCTCTTGAGCATTATAGTCGCGTGATCTGACCTTTTTTTAAGCAGGTTAACAATAATTCAATCTGCGAAAATCCTGAGTACATGAGGCTTGTGAGGTCAGAGAAAGCACGAAATTGATGTCTAACATGCTTTCTATTAACAAATCTCAATAACTTTCTTTGCGTAGCACAAAGAGTCACAAAGTCTCGTAAGGTTGCGGCTATTTTGACTCATTAATACTTATTGCTTGCTTAAGCTGCACTTATCAAGTATCAATTTGCGGTCAATCCGTGAGAGGGTTGCTATGAGAGTCTTTAGCCGAATCGTGCTCAAGCGGTAACTGGCAATCCGCTATAGTGCCGTATGGAGACTATTTAGGCTTTGTGGGTCACAAAAGAAAGGTAAAGAGGATGAGTTGGCGACAGCAGGGATGGCGATATTTATTCAGTTTTTTACTAATACTTGGCGTCAGTCTAGGGGGGGTGGGCTGTAGCGATCGCCCGCCTGAGCCACAGCAACTACTCAGTGAGCCGACCGAGCAGCCTAATCGCCTGACGGGAGGGATTTCGGAGGTTTCGCCGCCGCAGACGGTGCAAGCCTTGGGGCAGTTGCTAGAAATTTACCAACCTCAGGTCAAAATTGTTTCACCTCGCCGCGATCAGGTTTTTCAAGATCAGTCGGTGACGGTGCGTTTGCAGGTGCGAGATTTGCCTTTATTTAAAGATGCAGATTTGGGTTTGGGGCCACATTTGAATTTGTTTGTCGATGACCAACCTTATCAGGCGGTTTACGACACCCGTGAGCCAGTGCTTTTGTCGAACCTGGCACCTGGAAGCCATACTTTGCGCGTTTTTGCTGCTCGTCCCTGGCATGAAAGCTTTAAAAATGAAGGCGCTTTTGACCAGGTGACTTTTCATATTTATGCTCAGACGCCGACCTATCGCCCCGATCGCGATCGCCCCTTGCTCACCTACAGCCGTCCGCAAGGTCAATATGGGGCTGAACCCATCATGCTCGACTTCTATTTGACCAATGCGCCGCTGCACCTGATTGCTCAGGCTGATGCAGACGATGACATTGCCGACTGGCGGATTCGCTGCCAGGTCAATGGCCAGAGCTTTATTTTTGACCAGTGGCAACCGATCTATTTAAAAGGATTCAAACCGGGTAAAAATTGGTTGCAGCTAGAGCTAATAGACGAACAGGGGCAGGCGATCGCCAATGCGTTTAACAATACGGTGCGGGTGATTGATTACCAGCCAGGCGGCACTGATACGCTATCCCAACTCGTTCGCGACGAGCTAACGGTGGCGGCAGTTAAAGGCATCGTTGACCCCACCTACGAACCCCCTGCGCCTGCTCCAGCGGAACCAGCCGCTGCTCCTACCCCTAGCGAACCCGAACCTGAACCTGAAGCCTTGCCAGAACCTGCTGAACCCGAAGTTATTCAACCCCAGCCTGAACCTGCTCAGCCTGAGGTTTTAGCGCCAGCAGTAGAGAGTGAGCCAACCGCCCCTGAGAGGGTACCCGATAGTGCGGATAGGGAAGAGGCTGTCTCATCGCCGCCAGTGACGTCCCCGCCGCCGGAGGCTCCAGCCATCTCTGAACCCGAAAACCTTGAAGCGCCTGCTGACTTTCGCTTACAGCCTGTTCCCACCGAGCCGCCTGCCAGCGCTCTTCCCCAGCTATTGCCGGATGACTCAACGGCGGCTGAAGCTGTTCCAGAAACGCTGACTGAGCCGTCGGCACCAACGGAGGTGTCCCTCCCGGCTGAGCCAACGGCAAACGCGCACTCTGATGAGCCTGCTAACACTCCTCCTCAGCCAGCGCCGACCAGTGAACCTATGCCAACGCCACCTGAGGTAGACCCAGCAACCGATACTTTGCCTAAAAGCTCGATTGAGCCAGCGCTGCCCGATCCGGCAGAGATGCCCGTAGAAATCATTGAAGATTTTCCGCCAGCGCCAACTGAGCCAGCGCCAGCGGCAGAAGCGCCCTCTGCAGGTGACTCGCGCCAGTTTTTCAATCGCTTTCGCCGCTTACAGCAGCGTTTAATTGAGGCTAAGCCCGCCTTATCGACCCCCAGCGATCGCCCTAACGAGCCAACCGCTAGCCCCTCTGATTTAGAGCCACCCCTCGATGCTGCCAGTTCGCCCCAGCCGACCGAGCAACCCGTTGGTTTGCCTACCGATACCCCCTAGCGGGGTTCGGCCACCGATTCGCTATCGACAGCGGCAGCCGCGTTTTCTAGCGCTGGTGTTTTTAGGGAGAAGGCAACAGCATCCGAGATGGGTAAAGCTGTAGCGGCGGGTGGCGTTTTAGCCGTTTCTTGCACCCGCTGGGTTAGCAAAGCTGCTATCAGCATAAAAACGCCGCCTAGCACCACGGCCATTAGCCGATTGTCGTGCAAAAACTGGATCATCACCCAGCCCAGTAACAGCGAAGCCACAATTTCGGGCAGCACAATAAAGAAGTTGAAAATACCCATGTAAATGCCGCTCTTTTTGGGTGGCAATGAACCCACTAACATGGCGTACGGCATTGCTAACATACTGGCCCAAGCAATGCCCACTCCCACCATCGGCAGCAATACTAAATATTGATTGTGAATAAAGCCGAGCGAAATCAACCCGATGCCTCCGCACACCAGGCAAAGGGCATGGGTTGTTTTGCGGCTGGTAGCAGCCGCAACTTTAGGCAACATCAGCGAGGCGGCAAAACACACGGCATTGTACATAGCAATGCACAAACCTGCCCATTCAATACCTTCAGCATAGAGAGGAGACGCTTCATCGACTGCGCCTAAAATATTGCGGGCGATCGCTGGCGGAAAGTACAAAAACATACAGTACATGCCCAGCCAGCTAAAACCCTGAACCCAGGCCAGCTGCCGCATAGTTGGCGGCATTTGTTTAAGGGCGGTGCCAATTTCTCGAAAGGTAGAGCCGATACCCAAGCGCCGCTCTTGCTGAGCTTTAAAGGCGCTCATGTCTTTGGGGGGATACTCTGGTGTCGTTAACACCGTCCATAGCACCGTGCCTAAAAAAACGGCGGCACCGATATAAAAAGAAAGCTTAATCGCCGGGGGAATGGCAGGCTGCGTCGCGATCGCGCTGACCCCTAGCCCGTGAGTCAGTAACCAGGGCAAAGCCGACGCCAGCACTGAACCTAACCCCACCAGCAAACTCTGCATGGCAAAGCCTTTGGTGCGCTGCTCAGGGGGGAGTAGATCGCCGACAAAAGCGCGAAATGGCTCCATGCTGACGTTGGCAGAGGTATCCAAAATCCAGAGCAGCCCAGCCGCCATCCACAGGCTAGAAGCATTGGGCATGGCGATGAGCGCCAGGGAACTAAAAATTGCTCCCACTAAAAAATAGGGTCGTCTTCGTCCTAGTGGCCCCCAGGTGTTGTCGCTTAAATTGCCAATAATCGGCTGAATAACCAGCCCAGTGAGCGGTGCCGCCAGCCACAAAATAGGAATTTGATGCGCATCTGCCCCTAAATGTTCAAAGATGGCGCTGGTATTTGCCATCTGCAGTCCCCAGCCGAACTGAATGCCAAAAAAGCCGAAGCTCATATTCCAGAGCTGCCAGAAACTCAAAAATGCCTTTTTCACAACGCTCCTCTAACGACACATCACCCCTTTCATGAGATGGCAGGGCGGCGGATGCAAAGGAGATTGGCAAAGCATAGCTTTTATTAAGAGAACGTCAGATCAACACTGTAGCCATCCTAGCGGTGGTTACACCAGGCGCTAGAATGACCCAGTTGGCTAAAATAGATCGCAGACTTCAGGCTTGAGATCCCGTTCCATCAACGCTTCTACCGCTTCTTGCGGTGTGATCTTGCCGTTGAGCAAACGGTGAACCTGTCGCGAAATGGGCACCGGGATTTCTTCGCGATTGGCAATTTCAATCAGCACATTTGCGGTATTGACCCCTTCAGCTGTGCTACCCAATTCCGCCAAAATTTGCTCTAACTTTTTACCAACCGCTAACCCGTAACCCACTCGATAGTTGCGGCTTAAAACGCTGGTGCAGGTAGCGAGCATATCGCCTAAACCGGACAGACCAAAAAAAGTTTCTGTTTGCCCTCCCAAATGGGTGCCAATACGAATGACTTCTGGCATTGCCCGCGTCATCAATGCTGCTTTGGCATTGGTTCCTAAGTTCAGGCCGTCGCAGACTCCAACGGCGATCGCAATCACGTTTTTAAGCGTGCCGCCTAATTCGGCTCCCAGCGGATCGGGGCTGGTATAAATGCGAAAGCTGTCGGAGGCAAATAGGGTTTGCACCTGAGTCGCTGCCGCTTCATCAGTGCTAGCGACAACAGTGGCGGCTGGTAAGCCTTTTTCAATTTCTTTTGAAAGGTTAGGCCCAGAAAGGACGACGACCGGATGAGTCGGAAAGGTTTCAGTAAAAATCTGAGAAGGTGTTCGGGTGGTGGCCGGGTCTAGCCCTTTGGTGGCGGTAACAATGATGGCCGACTCGGGTACCGCTACTTCGGTATTTAAGCGATTGGCCAGTTCGGCGACGCCTTTCATAGAGATGGCCGATAAAATGACATCCGCCCCTTTGACCGCGTCTGCTAACGATAGCTCACTGCGACGCGACCAGACGCTAACGTTGTGCTGATTACGAGAGGCTAGCGCTGCTAGCGCTGAACCCCAAGCGCCTGCACCCAATACGGTTAAATTCACGGTTTGCGTTTTTAATGCTGCATTGCTTATGACCTTAGCAGACTGGGCGGATTTTATTGGCGCAGATACCATAACCTTGATGATGAGCAAAATGACAGGCTTAACCTAGCTGATCCCGGTGGCGGCTACCTCTATAGATCTATAGAAAAATCTAAAAGAAAATTTAGATGGCGGTAGCCACCAGGGTTGAACCCTCTAAAGGGCTGCAAACTGCTGACAGAAAATCTTTCATTTTGCTTCTGTCTTGCTTCTATAAAACGGCAGAGGCGATCGCGAGGTGAAACCGATAACCACAGAGCGGCTTTGACTAAATCACCTCGCGGTATTCTCAGCCCAGGCTTTTAGGCTGTAGGCTGTAGCTCTCGCGTTAGTTCTGGCGACGCTAACAAATAGTCAGGAATGCAGTTTTCTGCCATAAACTGACGGTATGCTTCGCTCTGGCGATCGCATTTAGCTTCACTCCAGCCGCAGTGCTGTTGCAGCGCTGATAAAACAGCTGGCAGTGCGTCAAAGCCGTAGTTGGCCTGCATAGATAGGGTTGTGCGACGACGGCAAATATCGGCTAGGGTGTGCGCCATTTCAGCCCGCACAGCGTAGACAGCTTGCGCTTTGATATCGGGCAAATAATCAACTACTTTTTCGCCCAAGTCGGCAGCCTCATCTACCAGCGCCAATACTTGCGGTGCCCTAGCGCCATAGATCAAAAACAAATGATGAATGGACTCAGCCGCGACGCGATCGCCGTAAGTTTCTAACGCAGCATCGATTTCAGGCGCATCTGGCATAATGGCACCCGGTAGGCGCTGCTTATCGGTCACACACTCTGGTACAGGCTGTTTCCACTTGCGATAAACCAGGTCTACCATCTCTTCGCCCACCTGGCGATGGGTGGTGAGTTTACCGCCAATTAACGAGATGAGGTTGCTCACGCCTTCTTTGCTGTGGTCAAAGAGAATATGCTTGCGGGTGATGCTACCGGGCTTTTTGCCTTCGGCGTTGGGCAAAGGCCGCACCCCTGAATAGGTAAATTTGATCTCTTTGCGAGTCAGGTGCGCCGTGGGCACTACTCGATTGGTTTCGCTAATTAGGTAATCGATTTCGTCGTCGTTGGCTTTGACCCGGTCTAGGTCGCCTGTGTACCGTAAATCGGTGGTGCCAATTAGATACATGTTTAGCCACGGCACGATAAAGTAAGGCCGACCGTCAGAAGCCGCTTCTACGTATAAAGCGGTATCGGGGGCACCTGGGAACGGATCGACAATGATGTGGCTGCCTTTGGTTCCCCCCATCTTTTTGTCTTGGCCGATGGGGGCTTGGCGATCGCCGCGCCGCCCCAAGCCCAAAACCTGATCTACCCAAGGGCCGGAGGTATTAATCACCACGGCTTGGTCAGTGCCTTTAATGGTAAAGCGATCGCCGCTTAGCTGGTCTTCACACACCAAGCTGGTAATTCGCTCATCTTGGCGCTGAATCTCCACAACCGTAACGTAATTGAGTAGCGTTGCGCCTGCCTCCTCAGCCGACAAAATATTTTCTAAACACAACCGCTCAGCATACTCCGCCTGAGCATCATAGTATTGAGCGGCTCCCTTCAAGTCTTCTGGATTAACCGAGCGAAAAAGCTGCCGCACTTTTTTAGCTGGCAGCATGCGGTGATTCAGCAGGGTTTTGTCGAAGCTGAGGACGTCGTACAACATCATCCCCGCCCAAATTTCCCAATAGCTACGAGAACCGCTGCCATAAATCGGAATCGTCATCTGAATTGGTTTGACCAAGTGCGGTGCTGCATTGAGCAAAACTTCTCGCTCTTTCAGCGACTCTCTTACCAGGTGAAATTCAAAATATTCGAGATACCGCAATCCGCCATGTACTAAGCGCGTAGACCAGCTGGTTGTGCCTCCACCAAAGTCTTCTTTGTCAACAACAATCGTTTTTAGACCTCGCCAAGCGGCATCGCGAGCGACTGCGGCTCCGTTGATACCGCCGCCAATGATGATCAGATCAAAGGCTGTATTTTGGATCGTTTGAAAATCGCGCATAGCGTCTATTTTTGAATACGACTAAGAAGGGTGGCCAGCGGTGCCCCGTTTTACTCTAACCTTCTAATCTGGGTGCTGGCGTCACTCTCTGGCTGGATCTCCAGTCCTTAGGTGGGTTAAGCCGTTTTTGCGGTTTTTGATTGGGCTACTCTCTGCAAGATGGATTGAGCTTGGGCCGTCACCTGCTGCTTCGGGTGCGATCCCCCAAAATTAAGCTGTTCGCGGTAGGGCGGGCATGGCTCACCTTACCGCGTTGACGGATGTTGGCCTGTAGCTGTTTAGACCAGGGCAGGTTCGCGATCGCTTGTCTCAGCAGCTTTGGCTTCCCGGAACATGTGATTAGCCCACTGCTGCACGTCGTAGCGTCTAACCGCCTTATTAAGCTGAGTCATCCGCTGAGCTTGTTCTTCTGCCGACATGGTGAGGGCTTGCTCAATACATTCGTCCATGCTCTTGTCAGAGTAGGGATTGGTTAAAACGGCCTGGGGCAGTTCCACCGCTGAACCCGTGAACTCCGACAGCACCAGCACACCGTCTTTGCCTTCATGGGCTGAAATGTATTCTTTAGCTACCAGGTTTAAGCCGTCGCGCAAAGGGCAAATCCAGGCGACATCGGCAGCTTTGTAAAAAGCCATCAGATCATCAAACGGCACAGGTTCGGTAAAAAGCTTAATCGGCATCCAGTTGAGCTTAGAAAAACGACCGTTGATTTTACCGACGAGCTGTTCAATTTGCGACTGGGCGGTACGATAAACCCGCATACCTGAGGCTGCTTTAACAGCAGTCATAATCAGGTTAACTTTGCCGATTAGCTCTGGCTTGCGCTCTAGCAACCGCTCGTAGCAAAGCAGCATTTCTCGGGTACCTTTGACATAGTCCACCCGTCCGGCAGAGACGATTAGCTTATTGTCGCCAATGTCATCTCGAATTTGCTGAACCCGCTCTTGCACTTCGGGTTTGTTCACCATGCTGAGGATGTAGTCAGGGTTGGTACCGACCGGAAAAGCATCGAGGTTAATAATGCGATCGTTGTACCTGAGTTGAGTGGTCATTTCTGGCTCAGCCAAAGCTGTGCCGACGTGGGTAAAGCAGTCTGGCACAGGGGTACGGGTGACGACTTCGACTTCGCGGCAGCTACGGGCGGCTGAAACAAAGTTTTCAACATATCGAGGAATATGGAAGCCGCAGAGATCACAGCAAAGCAAGCTGTCTACGATGGCTGTCCGCCAGTGCAAGATGTTGAAGACATCAGCGGCCGGGAAAGGCGTGTGATGGAAAAAGGCAATCTTGACATTCGGCATTTTTTGCCGAATGTAGTAAGGCGTCAACCACAGGTTGTAGTCATGAATCCAGATGAGGGCATCGTCAGCAGCGTCTTCACAAGCGGCTTCGGCAAAAAGTTTGTTGATGTGCTGAAAGTTCTCCCAGTCAGAGCTTTCGTAGGTGAAGTGCTCAGGGAAAGAGTGCAAAATGGGCCAGAAGGCTTCTTTTGAAGTGATGTAGTAGAAGTCTTTGACCTGTTCAGGGGTGAGGGGGATGCGACGCACAACGCAGCTCTCACTGCCCCCTTCCATGGTTACCCGCTCTTCAAAGTTAACTTGCTTTTTGCTGACAACTTGCTTCCAGGCAATCCAGGTACTGCTTTCGGCATTGGCGAAGAAGCTTTTTAACGTTGGCACAATGCCGTTTGGACTCTTTTTCTCCCGATAATAGATTTTGCCGTTTTCTTTGACTTCGTCGTAGGGTTCTCGGTGATAGAGAATCACTAAGGAAGATTTCATGGAGTAGCCTCCTGATTATTGGACTTGCAAAATTTGGCGATCGCCCGTTGCTTCCAGGCGAACGGAGGTTGAAAGGCTGTGCTAGCTGTGTTTTCGTTAGAATGAGGGCTGAGTTTGGCCGCTGTTAAGGGGGGGTAGCCCACCCAGGCTGCTATAAACTTCAGGTTGTCTATGACTCAGATAGGCGACAACCGCTTCAATTATGTTTACAAAAGTGTACCTAAAGACATCTAGCAAAAGATAGGTACGCGATCGCTCAATGTTTGATAGTCACCTTAAAATTAGCCGACAATCGCCTACAGTATAGCCAAGCCTGTCCCCTTTACCTAAGCAGGCAGCAGCCATTACTGACATTCCAGCTAGGTCAAACCGCTACCGTCAAGTGCCCCAGCGCCCCTAAACTTGGCGAAATTTCCAAATCAAGCTAGAAACCAAATTAGCCACCACATGAGCCGTGACCGGAACCAGCAGGTTTCCCGTCATCACTGCGCTAAACCCCAGCGAAAGCCCTACCAGCGACGCCCACAACACATAAGGCCATTGCTGCAATCCGCTGAGATGTAGCACGCCAAAACACAAGCTAGAAACGATCACTCCGCCTGTATTCAACCCCAAAGCGGGCAGCATCACACCGCGAAACAGCAGTTCTTCACTCAGTCCTGGCAGCAGCCCTAGCCACAGCAAATCTGGCCAAGTCAGCGGTTTGAGGACAAACTCCAGATAAAAGTCAGCGCTGCGGCGATAAGCTGGCCAGATTTGATAAACCAAAGCGCTGGCTAAGGTAATGCTCAGTCCTAAGCCAGCGCCCCACAGAAGCGCTTGGGGCAACCAGCGAAAGGGCAACAGGGTAACCGTGTCAAAGAGTAACCAAAGGCGGGTGACTAGCAACAGCACTAAAGCCGTCACGCCCATCGCAGCTAAAATTTGAACCCGGCTGAGCGGTTCAGATTGCGGAGGTTGCGGACGTTGATTACTCACAATGATGCGTAGATACTACCAAACTCAATAAACGCGGGGTTTTTAGTCCCGTAGGGATGGAAAAGTCAATATTTGCTCACATTCTAACCAGCCGACCTGGCTTTGCCGAGACTCCCTGAGAAATCTGCTAAATCGGCAATAGCTTGTGCCCGAATCTGCTATGGGTTGATCCCGCGTCTAGGGCTTGGATGGCGGTAATTTGAGGGGAAACGCTATGCGGATCGATGCCAGCGCGATCGGCTAGGATCACTCCGACAGCTTCTAAATAACTACTCACGCTGTAGGCGGATATTCCCAAAGCAGTGGGTGAAACCTGCAAAGCGGTTTGATTTTGCTCAACCGCAATGACCTTCACCCCTCGCTGACTCAGACTCATAACGCCGCTGCCTCCGGCTGCTCCGGCTGGAATAACAACTGCATCTACCTGGTCGGCCCAAATGTCGGTAAGTTGGTTGGCTTGGGTGACAAACTGCGGCGCTTGACTGAGTCCGGCTAAAACACAGGGCAAAAAGGTATAGCCAATTTCTTCGGCTGCCGACTTGGGCGAAATCGTTGGCTCAAGCGGTAAAGGCGCTAGCGCTGGAGCATGGGCGCAGGGAATCTCAAAGGTTTTGACGACTAGATGACTGATCACGGCTTCAGCTCCTGCCAAAGGGTCTACGCCCTGTCCCTGGCGATACTGCTGGAGAGCCGGATTGTCTAGATCGTCGGGGAAGCGAGCAACGACCGCGATCGCTTCTGCTTTAGCTTCGTCCCGCAGCTTTTCCACGGCTCGTAGCAGACTATCGGGTGATGCCAGCGTACCCCAGGTCGCCCCAGATGCGGCTGTGCGCAGTTCAACGTTGAGCGGCTCATCAGTCACAACGTAGTCTGTCAGGGTTAGTCCTAGCGTGGCTTTGGTGGCATTCGCCGCTTGTAGATGTCGCCAGCGCAAGTCTGATTCGATCGCCGCATCTAAAACCAAGCCTATGCGGTTTTGATGTACAGGACGCAGCCCCCAAAGCCCCGCAGCAAAACAATCGAGGCCATAACCTTCGACATAGTAAGCATTCGGCAGCGGCCAGTAAAGCTGAGCGCCATTGAGCACATTGGGGTGGGTAATCAATCGGTCAACGGCTTGGCTAAAAAGCCGAGCCACGGGCAGGGCATCGCCTGCATAACCGCCGATACTGGCTCCGATCCCGGTAGGAACAATCAGAACTGCTGTATAAGGTCTGTGGGTTATTGGCATCCCAGATCTGTTGATAAATTCTTCGCTTGGGGCGGTGGCGGAGTCGTCGGGTGATGACAGCTTGCCTGAATTGGATGGCTGTCGCCACCCGGTTCGAGCCACTCAAATCGCTAAAAGCCGCTGACAGAAAGCGTTTTACTCTTTGGCTTCTGCTCTTAGCCCGGTATCAACACCACCGCCTCAACCCAAACCTGTTGCTGATTCACCTGGGTAATTGCCCAGCGTAGGGGGTCGCCATGAGCGGCTAAAGCGATCGCGATCGCGTGTTGTAACTCTGCGACTGAGGCAGGCAGGGCAACCTCAAACGTCACTAGACGGGTTTGCATAGCGGTGGGGCTTAGTTCTACGTTGGCTGACCAAACTGGCGCTCATAGACATTATCTTCTTGCTCGGTTTCGAGCTTGAGGTCGGCGCGAGGATAGGCGACACAAAGCAGCGCATAGCCTTCTGACTGTAGTTCAGGGCTAATGCCCATGCCCTCACTTTGCTCAACGCTTCCGGCTGAGAGCTTAGCGGCGCAGGTGGTACAAACCCCAGCGCTACAAGAATAGGGGAGATCCAGTCCGGCTGTTTGAGCGGCTACGAGAATGGTCTGGTCTTCAGGAACGGTGATTGTATGGGTTTGCCCCTGATGAAGAATCTCAACGGTGTAGGCTTTAGGCATCGTACGTTTGACGAACAGAAAAACTGCTGAATCCTCATCCTAACTTGGATGCCGGATCGCACTAAACAGAATTTTGGCTCGGCTTTGGCTTTAGACGCTGTCCCTCAAGCGAGGAAAGCCAGAAGAAGCGATCGCCCTAGCCCCAATTACCCCCTAGCAGCAGAGGTTGCTAGCGCCGTTGCGCCACACTGCATGAGCATGGTGTTACCCAAAATTGATGTGTAGTCAATCAGCCCAGGTCGGCTCCGAAGGTGCGGTCAAACTCTTCTAGCAGATCGTCCATTTCTTCTAGCGCTTGATTGACGTCAATCCGCAGCGTTCCCAGGTCGGGTTGCTCTAGTAAACGCACCAGCGCTTCTCGCTTGGAGCGAATTGAATCAATGCGATCGCGAATGATCTGTAAATTCATGAATCAGCCGTTTAAATCGTGTCCTGCCTTAATCAGGATAAGCAACTTTGTAGCGTTCTGGCCTGGATTTTTAGAAATTTGGTTTGGCTGCTCAAAAGCCCGCCACCAGCAGAGAAAATGAAACTTCGAGGCGATCGCTGGCGTCATTTTAGCGGGTATACCTGCAATAATGACGCTTATCCTAGAGATAGCAGTCGTGAGGCTGTCTCTTGCCAAACGCCCCTTTGCCGCTGCTAATTGCGACTCACTTTTTTAACGCTGTTGCCACCATGTTTCGTTTGCGCTGTTTGCCTTTTGCTCAACGCCGTCTGCTGTCTAAAGCCGCCTATTTTTGGGGCAGTGCGCTTGCGTTTTATCTGCTCTCTAGTCAGGCAGGTGCCCAAACCGGGGGAGGCACCATTACGCTACGCTCGGACGTGCAAGAGGCCAACGCCAACACGGGCATTATCACTGCTCGGGGCAATGTTCAAATCGACTATCCGCTTCAGCAAATCTACGCCACCTCAGCCCAGGCGCAATATTACAGCCGCGAAAACCGCATTATTCTCAGCGGTGATGTTTTAGTCCGCCAGGAAGGTAATACGCTACGAGCCGAAACCGTTACCTATTTGATTGATGAAGGCCGCTTTGTCGCTTTACCCGAACCCAACCAGCAGGTAGAAACGACCTATATTTTGCCAGCAGGGGCGACTACGCCCACGCCCACCCCAGCCGAAACGCCGCCAGCAGAACTCGATCTTCCCCCTTTAGACGAGCCTATCCCGGCTGAATAATCTCCGCTTTAAAAACTTGTTTTCTTGATGAAACCTTGCCTGCATGAGGTGGATTATCCTGGTAGCTTGAGCGATTTTGCGTAAACGTTATAAAGTAGTTTGCATCCTTCATGCAGCTTCCCTTGCTTAATTCTGATCTCACAGCAGACCCCAACTTTCCTCAAACCAGCCCCCTCAAAATTGTTTTAGAAAACGTGCAAAAGTCTTATGGCAAGCGCGATGTGGTTAAACACGTTAGCTTGTCGGTTGCACAGGGAGAAATTGTGGGGCTGCTTGGCCCTAATGGGGCAGGTAAAACGACCACGTTTTACATGGCCACGGGGTTAGAAAAGCCGGATCAAGGACGCGTTTTGCTCAACGAGATTGATATTACAACCCTGCCCATGCACCAGCGTGCCCGCTTGGGAATTGGTTATTTGGCGCAAGAGCCTAGCATTTTTCGGCACTTGAGTGTTGAAGACAATTTGCGGCTAGTGATGGAGCAAACGCAGGTGCCCGCCTACGAACGGCCACAACGCATTAAAGATTTATTGCAAGAGTTTCGCCTAGAATCCGTTGCCCATACGCTCGGTGTTCAGGTATCTGGTGGAGAGCGGCGGCGTACCGAACTGGCGCGATCGCTGGCGGCAGGTCAAGATGGCCCTCGCTTTTTGTTTTTAGACGAACCTTTTGCGGGTGTTGATCCAATTGCTGTTTCCGAAATTCAAACGATTATTGCTCAACTGCGCGATCGCCATATTGGCATTCTTATCACGGATCACAACGTGCGCGAAACGCTACAAATTATCGATCGCGCCTACATCATGAGTGAAGGCCAGATTTTAGCAGCAGGCAACGCAGAAGATCTCTACAACAATCCTTTGGTGCGGCAACATTATTTAGGAGAAGGTTTCAAACTTTGACCGCAAGCCTGCTTAGCGTTTTGCTCTATTCTTTTACCTCCAACAGTCATGGCAACTGCTTCAAATAAGCCATCTCTGGGCTTCTATCTGTGGCGCTGGTTAGTCCCTCGCGTTTCAGTGATGGATCGCTATATTGTGCAGGAGTTGATTCTGCCATTCCTGTTTGGGGTGGGTGCTTTTTCTTCCATTGGAATTTCTATTGGGGCACTTTTTGACCTGATTCGCCGGGTAACAGAATCGGGGCTTTCTATCTACCTGGCAATGGAGATTTTTATCCTCAAGCTGCCGGAATTTATCGTCTTTTCGTTTCCGGCTTCAGTATTGCTGGCCACGATGATGACCTACAGCCGCTTTTCTAGCGATAGTGAGCTAATTGCCCTACGCGGATGTGGGGTGAGTGTTCGTCGCATTATTGCCCCCGCAGTTGCCCTCAGCCTTTTTGTAACAGGCATTACCTTTGCCTTCAACGAGCTAATTACGCCTGCGGCTAACTATCGAGCGGCAGTGACCCTAGAGCGAGCCTTAAAGTCAGAACGGCCTCCCTTTCAAGAGCGCAACATTTTTTACCAAGAGTTTCAATCTGCGGCTGACGACAGCAAAGAAAAAGAACTGAAGCGGCTCTTTTACGCCCGCAAGTTTGATGGCGAAAACATGCAGGGGTTAACCATCATTGATTTTTCCCAGCAGGGCCTAGAGCAAATTGTAAGTGCTGAATCGGCCACTTGGGACTTTGGCCAAAATACCTGGGACTTTAAAAACGGCACTATCTACGTCGTCTCTCCAGATGGCTCGTTTCGCAATATTGTCAAATTCAATGATCAGCAGTTGCAGTTGCCCCGCACTCCCTTTGATTTGGCCTCTCGGACGCCTGACGATAGTGAAATGAACATTGTGCAGGCAACTCAATATTTAGAGTTAATCCGTCAAACGGGCAACGATCAGCGCATTCGCCGTTTGCAAATTCGCATTCAACAAAAATATGCGCTGCCTTTTGTTTGCGTTGTTTTTGGGCTGGTGGGTTCTGCCTTGGGAGTGCGACCTCAGCGCACCAGCAAAGCCACCAGCTTTGGCGTTAGCGTGGTGATCATTTTTGGCTATTACCTGCTTTCCTTTATTACAAATGCGCTAGGAGAAGTTCAGGTGCTTTCGCCGATGATGGCCGCTTGGTTGCCAACGCTGGTGGGTTTGGCTTTGGGGATGGCGCTGGTTTTAAGAGCTTCTAAGTAAGGGATGGCTCTAGCGAGGAATAAACGTGGGGCTGATGTCTCTAGGTTCATAGCCAGCTCCGATGCAGCGCTCTAGGGCGTTGTTTAGCTCCAGGCTAGCTGCCTGATTTAAGCCCACCACGCAGTCAGAAAACCGTAGCGGTAGCAGGCTGCGACGGCAGTTTGTCAAAGCCGCTTCAGAGTTAGTGAGCAGCAGATTAGAATGAATATCCACTGTGCAGTTTGCCAGCTCTAGAGGGCGTCTGACCCGACGACAGGCGTAAACCACATCCGCCAGCGTCAGTTCGGTCTGCGCTTTGATGTCAGTCACGCATTCTGCGACATCGTCTGGATTTAGCGCTGTGGCACACGCTTCAGCGGCGACTCCGGTTTCCACCCCAGCGGCTAAAAGTGCTGCGGCACAGTCTCGAAAATCGTTGCTCAAGGCGGGGCGCTGAGCCGCTAGCGGTAGCGAGGCGGCTACTAGACCTGCGATCGCCAACTGTATCACAGGCCACTGGAATTGGGTTGACCACCGACGAAAATGAACCATAACAGAAAATTACGGGTTATATCGGTTGATTAAAAGCGTATCGTGAAGTTAACACAACTCGATTTAGGCTAACAACAGCCTATCAATACGATCGCTAATTTCATTTAAGCGGCCACGCTAATTTGACTCGCTTTGACTAGCGATCGCCTCCACCCTAGAACTTATTTACAGTGAAAGGGTAACTCAAACCTTAATTTACGTGATCTTGAGGGTATTTCAATATGCACCTGAGTGAAATAACTCACCCTAACCAGCTGCATGGCCTGTCCATTCACCAGCTTGAGCAAATTGCCCGTCAAATTCGAGAAAAGCATTTGCAGACAGTGGCGACTAGCGGCGGCCATTTGGGTCCCGGCTTGGGTGTTGTTGAGCTAACCCTAGCTCTCTATCAAACCTTAGATCTCGACCGGGACAAAGTCATTTGGGATGTCGGCCACCAGGCTTATCCGCACAAACTCATCACCGGACGCTACAACCAGTTCCACACCCTCCGCCAGAAAGAAGGGGTTGCGGGCTATCTAAAGCGCTGCGAAAGCAACTTTGATCACTTTGGCGCTGGCCACGCTTCTACTAGTATTTCTGCGGCGCTGGGCATGGCACTAGCGCGGGATGCTAAAGGCGAAGACTTCAAAGTAGCCGCCATTATTGGCGATGGGGCTTTGACGGGAGGCATGGCGCTAGAGGCCATTAATCACGCTGGCCATATGCCCAACACCAATCTGCTGGTGGTACTCAATGACAACGAAATGTCTATTTCGCCCAATGTCGGGGCTATTCCGCGCTATCTCAACAAGATGCGCCTCAGTCCGCCTGTGCAGTTCATCACCGACAATTTAGAAGAACAATTCAAGCATTTGCCCTTTGTGGGAGATTCGCTCTCACCCGAACTCAGCCGCGTCAAAGAAGGGATGAAGCGGCTAGCGGTTCCCAAAGTGGGTGCTGTCTTTGAAGAACTTGGCTTTACCTACATGGGCCCCGTAGATGGCCACAACCTGTCGGAGCTAATTAGCACCTTTAAAGAAGCGCACAAGCATATTGGCCCTGTCTTGGTTCATGTGGCGACGACCAAAGGTAAAGGCTATAGTCTGGCCGAAAAAGATCAGGTGGGCTATCATGCTCAATCCCCCTTTAATTTATCGACGGGCAAAGGCATTCCTCCGACCCAACCCAAGCCCCCTAGCTATTCCAAAGTATTTGCCGAAACTTTGATTAAGCTGGCTGAAGACGATCCTAAAATTATTGGCATTACAGCCGCGATGGCAACGGGCACTGGCTTAAATAAGCTGCAAGAAAAGCTGCCCAAGCAATACATTGACGTTGGTATTGCTGAGCAGCACGCTGTTACCCTGGCTGCGGGGCTGGCCTGTGAAGGAATGCGTCCGGTCGCTGCAATTTACTCCACTTTCCTGCAGCGAGGGTTTGACCAGATTGTGCATGATGTTTGTATTCAAAAACTGCCTGTCTTTTTCTGTTTAGACCGGGCTGGTATCGTCGGTGCTGATGGCCCTACCCACCAAGGGTTATATGACATTGCCTATTTGCGCTGTATTCCCAACATTGTGCTGATGGCTCCTAAAGACGAAGCCGAGCTACAGCGCATGATTGTTACTGGCGTTAAATATACTGACGGCCCTATTGCTGTACGCTATCCGCGTGGCAGTGGCTACGGTGTGCCGCTGATGGACGAAGGGCTAGAATCATTGCCGATTGGCAAAGCCGAGTTGCTGCGCCAGGGAGATGATGTGCTGCTGCTGGGATACGGTTCAATGGTTTATCCGGCAATGCAAACGGCAGAAATCCTCAGCGAACACGGCATTGAAGCGACAGTGGTCAATGCCCGCTTTGTTAAACCGCTAGACCAAGACCTGATTTTACCCCTAGCTCAGCAAATTGGTCGTGTGGTCACGATGGAAGAAGGCTGCTTGATGGGCGGATTTGGTAGTGCCGTGGCTGAGGTGCTGTTAGATGCCCAAGTTAATGTTCCGGTTTTGCGTTTAGGCGTTCCTGATGTGCTGGTTGATCATGCCAAGCCTGATGAGTCTAAAGCGACGCTGGCACTGACCCCGGCTCAAATGGCCGAGAAGATTCGCGCCTCTATGACGATAGAAAAGTCAGTCGTGAGCGTGTAAAAACTGCTGGGGAGCTTGGTGGCTAGGTACCCTCGCCATTGGCTCCCCTGGTGACGGCCTACTATTCACCCTACGTTCCTACCGCTACACTGTTACTGCAGTGGGCTGGCGATCGCGATGTCTGAAATTCCCGAAACACAGGTCTATCCGATTATTTGGCAAGGCGATCATGTTTTGCTGATTGATCAAAATCGATTACCTGCCGACTATACGCTGGTGTCTATTAGTCGCTCTGAAGACATGGTGACAGCGATTAAGACGCTAATTGTACGCGGGGCACCTGCAATTGGCATCGCGGCTGCCTACGGTTTGTACTTAGGGGCGAGAGAAATTCCCACCCGCGATCGCCAAGCTTTTTTAGAGCGGCTAGAAGCGGTAGCCGAGCAGCTTAAAGAAACCCGTCCAGACAAAGCCAACTTGGCCTGGGCGATCGATCGGCTGATGAAAAAAGCCCGCAATACTTTGGGTGCAGTCGAGTATCTCAAGCAAACTTTGCTAGAGTCCGCCCAGGCGCTGCAACAAGCAGATTTACAAACTTGCTATGCCATTGGCCATCATGGTTTGCAAGCGTTACCCTCAACTCCCCAGCAGCTTGCTGTTTATACTCATTGCAATCATGGAGCGTTAGCCGCGTCCGGCTACGGAACGTCTTTGGGCGTTGTCCGGGCAGCGTGGCATCAGGGGCGACTGTCGCGCGTGTATGCGGGAGAAACCCGGCCTCGGCTACAAGGTGCTCGTCTAACGGCTTGGGAATGTGTACAAGACGGCATTCCCGTGACGATTGTGGCCGACTGTATGGCGGCTCATTGTATGCAGCAGGGGCTAGTGCAGGCCGTTTTAGTCGGGGCGGATCGCATTGCCCTCAATGGCGATACGATCAACAAAGTGGGTACCTACGGTCTAGCGCTTTTGGCCAAGGCTCACCAGATTCCTTTTTTTGTGGCTGCGCCCCTGGCAACGGTCGATAGCCAACTGCCAAGCGGTGCCGCTGTGACCGTTGAGGAAAACCCGGCTGCCGATATTTATCAGATTGGCGAAACCGTCATTGCCCCAGAAGGCGCTAGCTTTTACAATCCCGCTGCCGATGTGACCCCGGCTGAATTAATTACAGCCATTGTCACCGAGCAAGGCGCGATCGCCCCGACTGAATTATCAACCTTAATTAGCAATGCTAGCTAAGCTTCTACCTCAACCCCGCGCCAGAAAGCGACGTAGCCCTCAATATTTTTAGCCGCCTCTTTGGGTTCCGGGTAGTACCAGGCTGCATCGGGGTTTACCTTACCTTCAACCTCCACGGTGTAATAGCTAGCAGTTCCCTTCCAGGGACAGGTGGTATGGGTATTGCTGGGCTTAAAATATTGCTGGTTGATCGCCTCTGGTGGGAAATATTGATTCCCTTCGACAACTTCGCAGCGATCGCTTTCAGCTAAGACTGCACCATTCCAAATCGCTTTAGGCATGAAAAGATTCTCCTGTTTTGGCTCTTAGCTCTACTCTACAAAACTCTGACTCTGCTGGAACTCGTCGCAAGGGGTAACCCTGACCAGTTAGGATTCTGTCCTGACGGGTTTAGGGAGGGGTCTGAAACCGAGTAGGCTGGTCGTAGCTGCGGTACTATTGTCCGCATGATGCAACTTTCACCGAATGGAGGTGACGGTCATGACCCTTCCTAGCGTTCGTCCGCTCTGCGAACAAGAACAGCAAAACCTACGGCAATCCGTAGACTACAGCGCTGCTCAAGGCATCCCTGAAATTTGGGCACGCACAGCCGAACGGTTCGGTCAGATCGTCGCCCTTCACGATCCCCACAGTCAACCAGCAGTCAAGCTTACCTTTGCTGAACTGCACCAAAAAATTCAGCAGTTTGCGGCTGGGCTGCAAAGCTTAGGAATTCAACCCGGCGATCGCGTTGCTTTCTTTTCCGACAATGGGCCTCGCTGGTTGGTGGCTGATCAAGGGTTAATGCTAGCGGGGGCGGTTAATGCGGTGCGCGGTGCGCAAGCCGACCCGGATGAACTGCTGTATATCTTGGAACACAGCGATAGCGTCGCCTTGGTGGTGCAAGACCTGGCAACGCTGAAAAAGCTATTAGCGGGGGTACAGGCGCGATCGCTCCGCTTTGTGGTGCTGCTGACAGACGAGCCAACCCCCGAACTGCCCATTAAAGTGCTTAATTTTGCGGCGGTGATGGCGCTGGCAGACAGCGCTTCGCTTCGCCCCGTTCGCTTTGAACGAGATGCGTTAGCAACGCTGATGTACACTTCTGGCACCTCTGGTAAACCCAAGGGAGTGATGCTCAGCCACGGCAACCTGCTTTCTCAAATTACGGCTGCTTGCGCCGTTGTCCATCCGCTACCGGGTGAACGGGTGCTGAGTATCTTGCCCATCTGGCACTGCTACGAGCGTACGTTTGAGTATTTTGTGCTATCGCAAGGCTGTGGCCAGGTCTACACCAACATTCGCCAGGTCAAGAAAGATCTCAAACAGTTTCAGCCTCGCTACATGGTTGGGGTGCCGCGCCTGTGGGAGTCAATTTACGAAGGGGTGCAAAAGCAGTTTCGCGAACAGCCTGCCAACAAGCAAAAGCTAGTGCAGTTCTTTTTGCAGCAGAGCCACCGCTATATCTATGCTCGCCGCACGTTGTTTAACCTCAATCTAGACAAGCTGCAACCGTCTTTGGGTGACAAGCTCGTAGCTTTAATTCAAGCGATCGCTCTATGGCCAATTCATCAAATTGGCGATCGCCTGGTTTACAAACAAGTGCGGGCAGCCACAGGCAATCAGATTGAATTTGTCGTCAGCGGGGGGGGATCTATCGCCGAACATTTAGAAGACTTTTACGAAGTTGTCGGCATTCAAATCTTAGGGGGCTATGGCCTGACTGAAACAGCTCCCATTACCCATGTTCGCCGTCCCTGGCACAACTTACGCGGTGCCGACGGTCAGCCCGTCCCTGGTACCGAAACCCGCATTGTCAACCCCGAAACCCGACAAGATCTAGCCGTTGGGCAGCAAGGGCTGGTACTGCTACGAGGGCCACAAGTGATGCAGGGCTACTATAAAAATCCAGAAGCCACTGCTAAAGCGATTGATCCTGAAGGCTGGTTTGACACAGGCGACTTGGGCAAAGTCACACCGCAAGACGACTTAATCATTACCGGACGAGCCAAAGATACGATTGTGTTAACCAATGGTGAAAACATTGAGCCACAACCGATCGAAAATGCCTGCCAGCGCAGCCCCTACATCGACCAAATAATGCTGGTAGGGCAAGACCAAAAAATGCTGGGCGCTTTGATTGTGCCTAACTTGGAAGCGCTAGAACAGTGGGCCACCCAGCAGGGCAAAACCCTGGTCACTACGGCTACAGAGGCCAGCAGTCATCAGGCTTTGACGTTTGACCATCCCTCGATTCAAGAACTCTACCGCCAAGAACTGAACCGAGAAGTCAAAGGTCGCCCCGGTTACCGTCCGGACGAGCGCATTGGCGTCTTTAAGATCATCCGCGAACCTATGACGGTCGAAAATGGCATGATGACGCAAACGCTGAAGATTCGTCGAGCCGTGGTTATGGAGCAGTATCGCGGTATGATTGACGCGATGTTTTCATAGCTCTCGCGATCGCTGCTCGCTTGCAGCCCGTTGAGCGAGTGATGATTGCAGGTGGGGCATCTGCCTCGTAAATGTGCGTTCTAAACGAGTTTCTCAGCCGACCAGTACTCCTATGGATGTTTCTCAATCTAACTTGCTGATGAAGCGGGTCGTCAATATTAAGGCGATTGTGACTCCGCTTTGGAAAGAAGAAGCCCAAAAGCAACTGCAAGCTCAGCTCAATAAGCTTGACAGCCAGCTACAACAGCTCGAAATGCAAGGGCAGCGGGCGGTAACAGAAATTCAAAAGCAAAGCCCTCAGCCTGATAGCCCAGCCGTCGCTCAGCAAATTGGCAATGTTCAAAGCCAGCTAAACCAGCAAAAAAGTAAACTACTCCAGCAAAAGAACCAAATTTTGCAACAGCTCCAACAGGTACAAACTCTGGAACTTAACAATGAAGTTGCCCAGGGTCAGGTTGAGAGCTTTTTTCGCGTAGCGGTGGGTGATAACCTCATCCGAAAAATGCAGGTTGAGATTTTGCTGCGCGACGGCGTAGTCGAAGAAATTCGCGGTGAACTGTAGTTGCAACTGAAGGCAGAGAGCAGACGGAAAGCTTTTCTGTCTGCAGCTTTCAGCAATTTGGGTGCCTAACTTTTGTGGCTACAGCCATAAAACAACGTAGCTCTGAAATTACCCTGGTAGGGGCAGATTTAGGCGTAAACCTGCCCCTATCCTGAATAGTTTTTGGCAAAATCGCCCGATTTAGATTATTCGATCGGGCCAACAAATGCGCCGTGCGATCGCGCTTCTCCAGTAAATAGGCTAACCCAGGCTAAGCCCTGACGGGTGCCTACCCATAGCTTGTTACCCGTATCCGGTGACAGCGACAGCACATAGCTAGAAGGCAACCCAGGAACTTGCCCAATAATAGCCCCATTGTAAGGGTTCAGCTTGAGCAGACCGTCTTGAGTCCCTACCCACAGGCTGGTGGTGCTGTCAAAGCCTAGGGCTGTGACATTGCGCCCTCGCAGCTGAGTTACTGCTCGCAACAGCCGACCGCTGCGTGGATCAAAGACAAAAACACCATCCGGCGTTCCAGCCCACAAACGACCTTGAGGCCCCAGGGTGAGTGCTTGCACCACATCGCCCGGAACTTCTGTATTGCGCACCATCGGAAAAGCACTGGCTGTATTAATGCGGACAATGCCGTCCAACGTGCCGACCCAAAGCTGCCCGTCGCGATCTAAAGCCAGCGCATTGGCGCTGACGCCGGGTAAATCTTGTAGCGTAGTCATCAGCAATCCCCGATCCGGACTGATCATCCCCAAGCCGCGATCGGTGCCGACCCAAAGAAAGCCGCGATCATCTATTTGCAACGACAAAATGCGGTTAGAAGGCAAAAAGAAATTTTGCGCCGTAATTTCGTTACTACGGGGATCCACGCGGGATAGCCCTGAATAGGTGCCAATCCAAACCCGACCTACGCGGTCTTGAGCCATCGCCGAAATCACCGTATCTGGCAACGTAACACGAGCTTGCACAATACCTGTGTTGGGATCGATACGCGCTAACCCTTGCCAGGAACCAACCCACAAACTGCCTGTGTAGTCTGCTTGCAGAGCACCTACCCGGTAGTCGATTTGTTGCTGTTCTTCTAAATAGCGCTGTGGGGGTAAAGGTTCGCGCCGGGGCGGGGGAGGAGAAACTTCATAAGAGCTAGGTGGCTCAGCCGGAATGCCTTGGGCAATGTCAAAAACTCCAGACCGGGTAGGGGAAAACGAAGTGGCGATCGCGCTTTTCACTGGCTCCTGACCTGGCCACCCCAGCCACAGACAAGACACGCTCATGAAAATTCCCCAATGTCTGAGTGAAGGTGCTAACACGCCATACCTCGCAAAATGTAATCAAATTTTGATGATGTCTTGATAGCTCGCCTGCGGGCAGATGTCAACCTTGTGTTGGGAAGGGAGGGGGAGAAGGGGAGAAGGGGGGAAGGGGAGATAGGGGAGAAGGGGAGAAGGGGGAGATGAGAGAGGTGGGGGAGGTGGGGAGGTGAGAGAGTTGGTCTGGCGATCATTGCTGCCCTAACCCCACCTTTGCCATTTCTTATCACTTCCTCTCTCCCTCCCCCCATCCCCGCGTCCCCCCATCTCCCCCATCTTCCTCTCTCCCTCCCCATCTTTACTACCTCTCTCATCTCCCCTCCCCTCTACCAGCGATCGCGCAATCGAGGAACCCCTTCTTCACGCTCTGAGAAAAAGTGATATCTAACGTTATTTACATTCATAATTAAAAGTTATGAATATATACAGATCTTTCAAAATCAAACTTATCAGAACACTGGTAGTATTCTAAGGCATAGGAATTTGGCAATGCCTGAAATTTGGTAGGAGCAATCGTTTCGACACTTGTTCCAGCATTCGGCTGTCAAGAAGCGTGCTTCGAACACCTGCGCTCACATCTGGCTTTGGGTCAGATGTAGCAACTGAGTTGATGGGTAGGTTTTGTTCGAGGTTTATTTAGATTCACAGGAAAGAAGAGGAGATATGTCTTACTCTCAGACAACGACTCAGTCAAAAGCTGCTGGATATGATGCGGGTGTAAAGGACTATAAGCTGACCTATTACACCCCAGACTACACACCTAAAGATACAGACCTGTTGGCTGCCTTCCGGATGACCCCCCAGCCTGGGGTTCCTCCTGAAGAGTGTGCGGCTGCTGTGGCTGCAGAATCTTCGACAGGTACCTGGACCACAGTGTGGACAGACCTGCTTACTGACCTCGATCGCTATAAAGGTCGCTGCTACGATATTGAACCTGTTCCCGGCGAAGATAACCAGTACATCTGCTACGTGGCTTATCCGCTCGATCTATTTGAGGAAGGTTCTGTCACCAACATGTTGACCTCCATCGTAGGTAACGTGTTTGGTTTTAAGGCTCTGCGGGCACTGCGTCTAGAAGACCTGCGAATTCCCGTTGCTTACCTCAAAACTTTCCAGGGGCCACCTCACGGTATTACCGTCGAGCGTGACAAGCTCAACAAGTATGGTCGTCCGTTGCTGGGCTGCACCATCAAGCCGAAGCTAGGCTTATCCGCGAAAAACTACGGTCGGGCTGTGTATGAGTGCCTCCGAGGTGGTCTAGACTTCACCAAGGACGACGAGAACATCAACTCTCAGCCTTTCCAGCGCTGGCGCGATCGCTTCTTGTTTGTCGCTGACGCAATTCATAAAGCGCAAGCTGAAACGGGCGAAATTAAAGGGCACTACCTCAACGTCACCGCTGCTACCTGCGAAGAAATGATCAAGCGGGCTGAGTACGCCAAAGAACTCGAAATGCCCATCGTCATGCATGACTTCTTGACAGCTGGCTTTACCGCCAACACGACCCTGGCGAAGTGGTGCCGCGATAATGGTTTGCTCCTGCACATTCACCGAGCTATGCACGCGGTAATTGACCGTCAGCGCAACCACGGTATGCACTTCCGCGTTTTGGCTAAGTGCTTGCGGATGTCTGGAGGTGACCACATCCACACGGGTACAGTTGTGGGTAAGCTGGAAGGCGATCGCGAAAGCACCCTGGGCTTTATTGACCTGCTGCGCGAAAACTACATCGAAAAAGACAAGTCTCGCGGTATCTACTTCACCCAAGACTGGGCTTCGATGGGCGGTGTCTTTGCCGTTGCTTCCGGTGGTATTCACGTATGGCACATGCCAGCCCTAGTTGAAATCTTTGGTGATGATTCCGTTCTCCAATTTGGTGGGGGCACATTGGGTCACCCTTGGGGGAATGCACCGGGTGCAACCGCTAACCGCGTAGCACTAGAAGCTTGCGTTCAAGCCCGTAACGAAGGCCGTGACCTGGTACGCGAAGGTGGCGATGTCATCCGTGAAGCTTGCAAGTGGTCGCCTGAACTACAGGCTGCTTGTGAACTTTGGAAGGAAATCAAGTTCGAATTCGAAACGATGGACAAGCTCTAATCCAGTTTTGACGGCGAGTGAGTTGTTTGGGATGGGCAGCAGCCCTAATCAACTGCTGCCCATGACACCAAACGCTGATCTAACTTGGTCTTTAATGAGGCTAATCCGCTCTCAAACTGCTGGCGGGGAATCATCGCCCAGGGTTTTCGTAGATCGATGGATTTAAAACAAATTGCCAAAGACACCGCTAAGGTGACGGTAAGCTATCTTACTTACCAAGCAGTGCGTACAGTCCTCGGTCAGTTACGAGAAACCAATTTGCCTCGGTCTTACTGGCTTAATTCGTTTGCCACGCGTGAAAAACTGCAAGATGGCGAAGCATTTTTGCAGGCGCTATTGCAAGAGCAACCCGATTTAGCCGTTCGCATTATGACCGTTCGGCAGCATATTGCTGAAGAAATTGCTGAATTTTTACCAGAAATGGTAAATGCTAGCATCCAGCAGGCCAACATGGAGCACCGTCGTCAATATCTAGAGCGAGCTACCCAGATGACTTTGTCTGATGTGGAAGCGAATCCTGAATCTGAAAATTCGGCTGATTGAAGGGCAAACAGAGATGAATTAATTGTGGTCCAAGCGAAAGCAATTAACCATCAACCCTTCACCAACCCTGTCTAACTGTTTGTTTCAACCAACAACTCTCTAAGAATTATGAAAACTCTGCCTAAAGAGCGTCGTTACGAAACTCTTTCTTACCTGCCGCCCCTAACAGATGCGCAAATTGAGAAGCAAATTTCTTATATTCTCAAGATGGGCTATATTCCGGCAGTTGAGTTTAACGAAACTTCGGATCCTGAAGTTTACTACTGGACGATGTGGAAGCTGCCTCTGTTTAAGGCAAACTCTACTCGCGAAGTTTTGGATGAAGTGCAGGCTTGCCGCTCCGAGTATCCTAACTGCTTTGTGCGGGTGGTAGGATTTGACAACGTCAAGCAGTGCCAAATTCTCAGCTTTATTGTGCATAAGCCCGGTGGCAGCAGCTATCGCTACTAAGCCGAATAAAGCTTCCTAAAAGGTCGTAGGGTGGGCGATAAGCCCACCCTTTTTTTAGGCTAAGTGCTTGTCGAGAGCGCCACTAAATTCTTCATAGGGTTTGGCTCCTACGAGGGTTTCAGCTAGCTCTCCTTGCTTAAAAAACATGACGGCAGGAATGCTGCGAATGCCAAATCGCTTGGCGACTGGCTTGTTTTCGTCAAGATCGAGCTTAAAAACTTTGGCGCGATCGCGATAGGCTTCTTCTAACTGATCGATCAAAGGCGCAATGAGTTTGCAAGGCCCACACCAAGAAGCCGTGCAGTCTACCACCAGCACGGCTTCAGATTCTAGCAACTGGTTGAACTCAGCTTCATTTTGAATATAAGCAGCGGTCATAAATATCTCCTGTAAAACAGTATTGTCTCACAGTGCTGTCACGGCCAAGGCACCAGGGCAACCGTAAAGCGACTGATCAAACAGGCTGTTGACGTCAAACAAAAAAGGATCCAGACATTGTGTCTGGATCCTTACAGTCAAAATTTAGTTTCTACAACCAAACGACTGACATCGTAAAAGCTAACCAACTTCAGCGATGCCGGAAAGGCTGAAGCGATATAGGCTTAGGCTTAAGCTTTAGTAGTTGCGGGAGAAGTTGTTTCTACGACCGCCACCGCCACCGAAAGAACCGCCACCACCGCGATTTTCGCGAGGCTTGGCCTTGTTAACTTTAAGATCACGACCCATCCACTCAGCACCGTCTAGGGCTTCAATGGCGGCAGTTTCTTCGGATTCTGCACTCATTTCGACAAAACCAAAGCCGCGCATCCGGCCCGTTTCCCGATCGGTAGGCAGTTGTACCCGCTTAACTGATCCATACTCTGCAAAAACTGCGGTTAGATCGGCTTCTGTAACCTCATAAGACAGGTTACCTACATAGATTGACATGGAGTATCTCCAAAATTAAAGGAACATGAAGAGGGAAATTTCGGAGAGAAATCTGTCAATGGAAAAACGCAAAGACTCGTTAATACTAGAAACAAATGCTGCAACCGATATTCATTCTCTGCCATCACTCTAGCATCTCAAGGTGGGTTTTGGTTTATTTGGCAAAGCAATTTGCTCAAAAGAGGCATAAAAACTTCTTTCGAGGCTGCTGACCACCAGGCCGCTATAGGGTTAGAGCCTGTTTCCTGTTTCTAGCTTATCAGATCCGCGCTTTTAGCTGGCTGAACGCATGGATCTGCTAGCAAAACTCAGCGATCGCGGCAAATGTAGCCCTGTTGTTTACTGGTTGTAGCTAACGACAGAGCTTGTGGCTACGGCTATATCAGCGGTGCTGCCTGGTTGACCGGGCGATACGGTTCAAAGCCAACCTGCTATTAGTCAGCAAAAGGCGGTCTGCGGTAGCTATTCCCCTGCCTCAACTGAGGATTAGGGCAAACTCAAGTACCAGGTTGGGCATAAAGCGGGGCACCCCAGCTAAGGCTGGGGTGAAGCAAGCCCTGTTTAAGCTTGGTCTAGCCTGTGGTTTTTACTGGCTGCTAAGCCTTAGGAGCCTTAGGCTGCCGAACGCATGCGGACGCGCCGGGTTCCTTCTACTCGGCGAATATCACGCCAGATTTGAGTGGCTGCCAGGGCACCATCAGCAGCCGCAATGACGACTTGATTTAAGCCTACTTTTAAGTCGCCAATTGCGAAAACGCGAGGATGGGATGTCCGCCGCATGTCGTCAGTTACCAGGTTGTTTCCTTTTTTCTCTAGATTCAACCCTTCAAGATAGTCCGTGTGAAAGCGAGAACCCATTGAGATCAAACCTGCCTCTAGCGGTACGACGGTACCATCGATGAGTTCAACGCCCGTCATCTGGTGATGTTGACCCACAAACTGTTGAATGGGCGTTTCTATCAGGGTGAAGCCTAAATTTTCGTAATGCTGGCGTTTTTCGGGGCTAACAGAAAACTGGCCATGGGTAAACAGGGTAATCTCTGGCGTGAACCAACGGAGGGGATCGGCTACGCCCAAGGCCGCTTCGCTGCTAGCAAAAACCCCAACTCGCTGATCGGCAATTTCATAACCATCACAGATCAGGCAAACATGAAGGTTGTAACCAGCATAGTCGAACACGTTTTGCATGTTGCTGAGTTGCGGCAAATGATCAATGATGCCGCTACCGGCAATCAGATAGCGAGTGCGAAAAGTGTGTTCAATGCTGTTTTTGCGTCCAACTTTGACTTTAACCAAAAAGGTTTCCCCTTCATCGGTGACCTCTTCTACAAAAGCATTGAGATAATCGCCGCCCACTGAAAGGTAATGGTCTTTACCCTGGGTTAGCAACTCGCGACCGGGGGTGTCGGGGGAGAGTCCTAAATAGTTGTGCAACTCCTGCATCCAGAAAGAGCGAGCTTTGCCTTTATCAATGACCAGGCTATTGAGCAGGTAGCGTTGTAGATAGATACCTGCCGAAAGCCCACCAGCGCCACCGCCAACCACAATGGCGTCATAAATGCGATCGCTGCGATCGCCAAGATTGTTTTTGGTTAAAAGCATAGTGATCTCTAAACGTTTGCAAGCTGTAGTCGGTTTTGACCTATCAGAAGGTAGATAGATCTGCAAAAATTAATCCCTAACGCCTACCATCTGCAACATTTGCCGAATGATAGCCTCGTAATATGGAACGCCGCCCTGGGCACGCGCAATCAACATGCCCCCTTCTAGCAGAGAGAACATCAGTTGCGACATTGCCTCAACTTCTCCGAGAAAGGCAAACTCGCCGCTTTCGCGTCCTTCCGCCAGTATTTGAGCTAGCCGTTTTTCATTAGCGCTATAAAAGCTAGAAACCCTTTGAGCCAAAGGGCTTTTTAACGTTTCTAGCTCGGCTCCTAGCATGCTGCAAAGGCAGGCTTGAGTTTGATCGCCACACCTGAGCTTGGTAATAAACAAGCTGCAATAGCGGCGTAATTTCACCGTAGGCACAGCCCCAGAACTTAAAATGGCCTCAAGCTGCCTTAAGAAGTCAGCATTATAGCGATCGAGCAAAGCGGCCACTAGATCATCTTTTGTCGGAAAATGATAGTGAATGCTGGCTTTGCGAATGTTGACTGCCTTGCTGATGTCTTGATAGCTCATGGCATTAATGCCTACTCGCTCAATGAGCGCCTGAGCACTATCAAGAATTTGGGTTTTAGTGTCGCCGCTGTCCATGACATTATTCTACTAGTAGGTAGGTAAAGACGTCAAGCAGCGGTCTAACCCATAGGGGTAGCTGCTGCGAACAACAGAGACTGGCTAGGTCGCTAGCCTGATCGGAAAAGTGAGGGTAAACGTAGAGCCTTGGTTGGGGACTGATATAAGTTCGATCTGGCCTTGCAGTAAGGTGACTAGCCGCTTGACAATGGCCAGCCCTAAACCAGTGCCTTCTTCGTCCGTTGAATGAGGTGAATTGACGCGGAAGTAGGGTTCAAAAATGCGCTCTTGCATTTCGGCAGAAATACCAACGCCAGTATCTACAATTGCAATTGACCAGCTTTGGGCGTCTGGCTGCTGGCAAATGATGCGGATGATTCCCACCTTGGTATAGCGTACTGCGTTGCTCAGGAGGTTGCTGATAATTTGCCGCAAGCGCACTGCATCGGTTGTAATCTCAGTGGGGGCGCGATCGCTTTCTAGCACCACAGTAAGCTGCTTACGCTGAGCCAGAGGCACAATATTAGCAACCAGATCATCTAACAGCTCTCGCAAAGCAAAGGTTTCCACATCTAGCTGTTGCTGCTCTAGTTCAGAGCGAGCCATATCCAGGCTATTGTTGATCAGCGCTAAAATGTGACGCCCGTTTCGAATGACGCGCTCGATGTTTTGCAAATCGGCGGGATGACCTTCTCCAGTGTCAATCCGATTTTGAAACTTTTTCATGAGCAAACTGGAAAAGCCCAGCAGCGAGTTTAGCGGATTTTTAAGTTCGTGAGCCAGTTGTGAAAGCTGTTCTTGGTGAATTTGGGCGAGTCGATTGAGTTCTTGCCCGGTTAAAACAAGCTGATCTTCGATTTTGACTAAGGCTGTCAACCGCCGTTCAATGTAGCTTTCTAAACTCAAAATGATGACGTGATCGAGAACGGCGTTAATCGATCGCGTGGCCTGTAGCACTTCTAACGCTGTTCCGGTTAGCAGATCTTCTTCTAGAGCAGAAAAAATAACTTCGCGTAGAATCCGATATTCGCGGGCAATTTCTGAGGCGTCAAACCCCTGGTCGGCTCGGACAATACCGTGCTCTAAGCTATTGCAGTTTAATCCTTCTGTATTATCTTGAATGTTGTCGCTAAGTAGCGTAGCGATCGCTTCTAATACCTGAGGTAAGCTATCGTAAATCGCTTCATAGGTGAGCTTCTGAACGCTATCAATCTCGCGGTCAGAGCAAACGGTTTGAATCCATTCTTTAGTAATTGGCTTCACCTTACGGAGCAAGGCCTGACCCAGATCATTCATGTTTATACGGTAAATTTAGACGTCTTAGACAACCGCTAAGCAATCTCAGCGCAAAATGGCTATGAACCCCAATGGCATTAAGTGAAAAGCTACCGCAGATCAATCTTGTTTGAAAACATTGGCTGATAGCACTAGAGCTATGAAAAACCACATGGCAGCTTTCAGACTCTCAATCTGGGTCAATATCTCCGCAAGCTGGTTTGGTCGTTTTTTGGCATAGTCTTTAAGTGACGTAGCCAGCTTCGCCTCAACCAGAGGACTAATAGAAGTCATCAGCAGCAACAGAGCAGCGATAGATAAAATCTTCGCTATTGACCCCAGCATGTATTCTATTGAGCAGTCAAGCTCGTTAAGCTAGCGTTACAAGCTAGATAACGAATGTATGATCTTATGATCTTCAGTTTACTGGGCAAGGAGTCAACTTTATGTGCGGAATCGTTGGATACATTGGCACTCGCCCCGCTAGCAATATTTTGCTAGAAGGGTTGCAAAAGCTAGAGTATCGCGGCTATGACTCTGCGGGTGTAGCCACTATTTCAGAAGGTGAACTACAGTGTGTCCGGGCTAAAGGCAAGCTGCAAAACCTGCAAGATAAGCTAGCAGGCTATGAAAATCTGGCAAGAGTTGGCATTGGCCATACTCGCTGGGCCACTCATGGCAAGCCAGAAGAATACAACGCCCATCCCCATACTGACACAGCCCGTCGCCTTGCTGTTGTTCAAAACGGCATTATTGAAAACTACCGAGAACTCCGCGAAGACCTCAAAGCTAAAGGGCATAAGTTTCTTTCTGACACGGATACAGAAGTGGTGCCTCATCTGATTGCGGAATTTATGAAAAATCCGCCCCACCATTTGAGTCCGCTCAGTTTGCAGTCACTTTTTTTAGAGGCGGTACGCTTAGCGGCTAATTGTTTGCAAGGAGCCTTTGCGCTGGCGATTATTTGTGTAGACTTTTCCGATGAACTGATTGTGGTGCGGCAGCAAGCGCCTCTGGTGATTGGTTTTGGTCAGGGAGAGTTTTTCTGCGCTTCAGATACACCTGCAATTGTGCCGCATACGCGGGCTGTGTTGCCTTTAGAAAATGGTGAACTGGCTCGGCTAACGCCAATGGGAGTTGAGGTTTATACGTTTGCGGGCGATCGCCTGAAGAAATTTCCTCGCACGCTCAACTGGAACCCCATCATGGTGGAAAAGCAGGGGTTCAAACATTTCATGCTCAAAGAAATCTATGAGCAGCCTGGTGTGGTGCGCACAGGCATTGAAACGTACATTGATGCAGCTTGGAGCCTAGAAAACAACGGTACTTCTCCCATTCGCTTAGGGCTAGCTCCCGATCTGCTTCAGGGTCTAGAACATATTCAAATTGTTGCTTGCGGTACGAGCTGGCATGCAAGTTTGGTGGGCAAGCATTTGTTAGAGCAACTGGCCAATATTCCGACGATGGTGCAGTATGCCTCGGAGTTTCGCTACTCGCCCTCGCCGCTGATGCCCAACACACTCACCATTGGAGTGACGCAATCGGGCGAAACCGCAGATACCCTGGCTGCTTTAGAAATGGAACAGTCACGGCGATCGCAGCAGCCAGACCCTCAGTTCCAAGCCCGGATGCTGGGCATTACCAACCGGGCTGAAAGTTCTCTGGCGCGAATGGTGCCCCATATTATTGATACACACGCAGGCATTGAGATTGGGGTAGCTGCCACTAAAACCTTCACGGCTCAGGTGATGGCTTTTTACTTTTTGGCTTTAGAGCTGGCCTATATCCGCAAAACCTTATCGTCAGAACGCATTCATGCCATCGTCGAAGAAATGCGCCAGTTGCCAGCCCAGATTGAGCTGGTGTTGGAGAGCCAAGAGCGCTATATCGAAGAGCTAGCCCACGATTTTGCCGAAACGCAAGATTTTATTTTCCTCGGTCGGGGGATCAACTTTCCAATTGCCCTAGAAGGGGCGCTGAAGCTGAAGGAAATTAGCTACATCCATGCAGAAGGTTATCCGGCAGGTGAAATGAAACATGGGCCAATTGCACTACTAGACGCTAAGGTGCCAGTTGTGGCGATCGCCATGCCAGGTTCAGTCTACGAAAAGGTGTTGTCTAATGCCCAAGAGGCCAAGGCCAGAGATGCCCAACTGATTGGTGTGGTTCCCCTCAACGATGCAGAAGCAGAAGATACTTTTGACTCGTTGTTGCCAGTTCCCAAAGTAGACGAACTGCTCTCTCCCATTTTGACGGTAATTCCGCTACAGCTTTTGGCTTATCACATTGCGGCTCGCCGGGGCTTAGATGTGGATCAGCCTCGTAACCTGGCTAAAAGCGTCACCGTAGAGTAAGCAATGCCTGCCGACTGGGTTAGACGGGTTCCTGGGCAAAAGCCTGGGAACCTCTGTTGGCAGGGGCTTCTATCTGTAGATACAGGATGTGTGGGGGCAGGGGCGTTAGGGTAAGAAGGATGTGCCATATTTGAACTTTTATGTGTTTCTTTTCTAAGGGGCTGCGTACCAGACTGCGCCAGATAGCGGCAATAGGGCTATTGCAATTGATGGTGTGGCTAGGCAGTGCGATCGCCTACCCCGCGATCGCTGTCGATCTCCAGCCTGCCACTAACCCCACCACCCATCCTTTTAGCCCCGAAAGCGTTGAAACTAAAGACCTTGATCAAGCTGCCGAAGCCGTTGATCGGGCTTCAGAAGGGGTTTATCAAGGGTTAGAAACCACTAAGCAGATTAAAGGTAAAACTGAGCTGCGCAACCAAAAAATTGAAGAAGGTCGCGACACGGCTAGCAAAAAACTAAAAGATCTAGCTGATAAAGCCCGTTCCGTTGACGACGCGGATGAATTGACTGTGCCTGAGCAAAGAGTTTTGCGCCAGTATCAAAAAACCAATTAGTCCTTCTCCAAAAGTAAGGGTTGTCAGAGCGGGCTTTATTGCTAAAAACAGAAGGCAGTCATGAAAAGTTTTCTGGAAAAAGCTTTTAGCAATTTGAGTGTCTTAACCTTACGGGTATAGACCCTACAAGCTCCGAGCTGTGACGCTGAGCCTTTAGAAATCCCTCTAGATCTCTTTTTTGCAAGAAATTTAGGGGGATTTTGCCAATTTTCTATTTATAACGAAGCGCTTAAGCCTCGCCTCAACTGACTGGTTTGGCACTATGAATTTTATCAATAGTAGCTATCGACCTGAGCTTTTGTTCCTATCTGCCCCCGTCTCTAAGATTGAACTATGCACCAGTAAAGGAGATTCAATCATGACTGGGTTCACAACCTCAGGCTTTTCACAAAACCAACAAACCCCTTCAGTTCGCCAGCGCTTTTGGCGAGTAATCAAAGGTTTTTGGGCGTTTAGCCATTTTTATGGTGAATATCAATCGCTAGCGCCGCATCAAAGACGACAGCACCTAGCTCAGCTAGAAGCCGATAGCCGCCGTCTTCTCAAGTAGTCAACTTTTATGCTGCGATCGCAAACGTGACTATTGGGCGTCAGCTATTTAACCGCATTCAACGAAAAGTAGGGATAAGTTGAGGCAGATACGTTCAAAAAAATTGAGCGGGCTGGACTGAACCTATCCCTACGTTCGTTTCAAAACAAATCTGCTTTAGCAGGCGCAATAGAAGTCTCTAAAGCTTGTTGGAAGGTTGCTCTGAAGTTTCAAAAGCGAGTTGCTGCTCGTAGGTGGGCATTTGACCCGATGTCAGCCGTTGCCAGTAATCTTTGAGGTCGCCCGCTACTTCATTAGAGAGAATGTAGCAGCCAATCAAATTTGGAAAGGCCATGCCTAATAGCATTAAGTCGCTAAAGTCAATAATCAGTCCTAGGCTGGTTAAGCAGCCTAAAAAGGTACAGACGACATAAATGCATTTGAAAATCAGGGTAGTGCGTTCGCCAAATAAGTAAGCCCATGCCTGAATGCCGTAATAGCTCCAGGAAATGATGGTTGAAAAGGCAAACAGACAAACTGCAATACTCAAGACAATAGGGAACCAACCGATGACAGTAGCGAAAGCGCTAGAGGTCATGGCCACACCGCTGAGGGTGTCGCCTGTGTCTTGGTAAACGCCAGTGAGTACAATGGCGATCGCAGTCATGTTGCAAATAACAACGGTATCGATAAAGGGTTCTAGCAGCGCCACAATGCCTTCACGAATGTGTTCATCGGTTCGGGCTGCTGAGTGGGCGATCGCGGCTGACCCTACTCCGGCCTCGTTTGAAAACGAGCTACGGCGGATTCCCTGCACCATCACGCCGACAATGCCACCTACCGCCGCGCTGGGCACAAACGCTTCGCTAATAATGGTGCCAATGGCGGCTGGTACCTGAGCGATGTTGACAACAATGACAAACAGGCAAGCGATCGCATAAATAGCCGCCATAGCGGGTACGAGCTTTTCTGCTACGGCACCAATACGGCGAATACCACCAATAATCACAAACGCCGCTAAAGCTGCCAAAATCACGCCAAACAACCAGGCTGGTAAACCCGGAATCAGGCTTGAAATAGCAGCATAAGCCTGGTTCGACTGAAACATGTTAGCGCCGCCCAAGCTACCGCCCAAGCAGAGAATACAAAAAAGCACGGCTAGCCCTTGTCCGAGTGGCCGCATTCCTTTGGGCGATAGGCCGCGTGTCAAGTAATACATCGGGCCGCCCAAAACGGTGCCATCTTCCAGCACCCGTCGATATTTAACCGCTAGCGTACACTCTACAAACTTAGTGACCATGCCGAAAAGGCCAGCCAGCGTTAGCCAAAACATAGCTCCTGGCCCGCCCAACTGAATAGCGACGGCTACCCCTGCTATATTGCCTAGCCCCACTGTGCCGGAAACGGCTGTAGCTAGCGCTTGAAAGTGAGAAACCTCACCTTCATCGTGGGGATCATCAAATTTGCCCTGTACGACTTGGATGGCATGTTTGAACCCCCGAAAATTAATAAAACCCATTCGCAGCGTGAAGAAAATTGCGGCCACAAATAGCCACAACACGATAAATGGAAATCCATTTTCACCGCCAATGGGGAAGAAGAGGAACAGTGACATGACATCGACAATGGGCTGAAAAATTCGGTCAACGCCTGTCACGGCATCTTCTTGAGCCATTGCTCCGGCAGGTACTAAGAGCAGCCAGATCAACAGACAAGGAAGCAATAGCCAAACTGCTTTTGAGTTAATTGAAAATTTGCTAAGGCTACGATTGATAGCTGTTTGCCACCTTTTATGAGGTTGAGGTTTTATTTGGTTTCTCATGTTTGTTAGAAAGCTCTTAATGGGTCAGCAAGCGGTTATTTTTCCTAATGGGTTGACTTCAAGGAAGCAGTTGATCGCAAAAATTACCCCTTGCTTTAGCGAAGACTTCAAAGCCAACTGATTTCGCTCAGCAGGCGATCGCGTTTGTTCTCAGTAGGAATAGCATCTTATAAAGGCAAAAGTTGTTAATTTAAGTACGGCTAAGCATGGCTAATTTGACTAAAAGGGTCAAAAAACCGAAAAATATGCCAGTGCGAAACTTTCCGCCTATGCTCTCGTCGAGACAGCTTAGCTCGGTCAATCTGTTTACCAACTGATACGGGCTAGGGTATACCAGCAGCGCAGACCTCAACGAGCTTGAACCGCTGCCTGCTTTGCTTCAGATAGCGCTGCCCAATTGGGTAACCTTGCTAGGGATATGGGTACTTTTCTCACAGGGGACGCTCACCCTAACCAGAGGTGAGATTTGTCTCCATTGACCCAACAACAGCGATTTCAAAACCCTGTCTCTCAAATGGCTCTAAACCTGACGCCGAGTAAGGGTCAAAAATGATTCTGACAGGCACCCTGTGGATTTCAGTGCTTTGCTCTAATGACGGACAGCAACATGGTATAACTGTAAAGGTTTTTTAAGTTCTCTCAGGAGTTTTAGCTAATTTCTGCAGCGAACTTTAGCAATTCCACAGTTTTAGGCTACGCGCACGGCAATTTTCCTGCCATGTGTCTCTTTAGATCTGGCAGGTATTTTTTTGCGCAATTTTTTGTCGAGATTACCCCTTCCAGTATGGAGATCTAAGCTCATTCATGACTGCAACGACGGATAAACCAGCTAATCAGTTACCTTCAACGCTTGAGGCTCCTCAGCTCAAAACCGTAATTCAATCGCTGCCCAAAGAATGTTTTGAGAAAAATCGCTTCAAAGCTTGGTTCTCAGTCTTTGTGAGCGTTGGCGCGGTAGCGTTAGGGTATGTTGCGATCGCCCTATCGCCTTGGTTTTTACTGCCGCTAGCCTGGTTCTTTACGGGCACGGCGCTGACCGGATTTTTTGTGATTGCCCATGATTGTGGGCACCGCTCTTTTGCGAAACGTCGTTGGGTGAATGACTTAGTCGGACACATCTTGATGTTGCCGCTAATTTACCCTTTTCATAGCTGGCGGTTACTCCATGACCACCACCATCTCCATACCAACAAGCTAGAAATTGACAACGCGTGGCAACCCTGGACAGCCGAAGCCTATCTCAATAGCAACTTGCTCATGCGTAAATTTTATGAGTTGCTGCGGGGACGTCTGTGGTGGTTAGCCTCCGCGGCCCATTGGGCAAAGCTGCACTTTGATCCGTCTCAGGTAGCCGAGCGCGATCGCAGCAAGGTTAAACTTTCTGTTACCGTTGTGGCTGTATTTGCCGCCCTTTTCTTTCCTACCCTCATTGCCACCACGGGCTTGTGGGGTTTGGTGAAGTTTTGGCTCATGCCCTGGTTAGGCTATCACTTCTGGATGAGCACCTTTACGCTCGTCCATCATACGGATCCAGATATTCAGTTTTATCCAGTCGAAACGTGGGATGCTGTCGAGGCTCAGCTAGGCGGAACTGTTCACTGTAGCTATCCCCGCTGGGTAGAGATCCTGTGCCATGACATTAATGTGCATGTGCCACACCACATTTCAACCGGAATTCCGTCTTACAACCTGCGGCTAGCTCACGCCAGCCTTAAGGCCAACTGGAACAGCCAGATTCAAGAACGGCGATTTTCTTGGGCTTTGCTAAAAGCGATTGTAGATCACTGCCACCTTTACCACCCAGAAACGGCATATCAGCCTTTTCGTGCTGTGAAGTAGCGACAGCTATGATACTGGCTAGATAAGAAAAAGCAGCCTTCTCGATGGGAAGGCTGCGGAGTGCTACGTGGTGTGAGGAACTAGCTATTCCTAAGGTGGCGTATTCGTATGGCATTTTCATGGCAGGGATATGCTTTCTAGGTGTCGGTTGTCACAATGAAGCTTCAATCGCTCAAGCCAACTGGCTATCGGCGGCGGCCCAGTCGGAGCAGGGATCGGCTTCTGGCCCTAAGGGATAAAGCGCACAGATGAAATGAGCGCTGTCTATAGGTTGGCTATGAGCGTAGCGACATTGCTGACAGGCTAATCGAGCGCGATCGCTGTGGGTCAACGACTTTGTTTCTGAATAGTCGATATGGACGGTTTCGATTACAGCCCCGCTCAGCTGCATGACACTGCGTATTTGCCAAACGTCAGCACTGGAGAATGAAGCAAGCCGTGCCCCGATCAAAATTAAAGGGGGGACTTTAGACGAGCGGGCTTCTACATGAGAAATTACTTGCCCGCCTTCTTGTCGCAAGCGATCGCATAAAAACTCTGCGATCGCTTCTGGCTTTTCTGTATAAGCCGTCAGCAATAGTGTTTTGCGTAACGTCACTATCCGCAGGACTATTCGAGCTGGCAAGGAAAATTTCATCAACCGCTTCTTTAACTTTCAGCAACACCAGTCAGATTCAGGTTGCTTACAGGATGCCTTGCTTTTTTAGCTCTAATTAAAAAGAAACGGTAAAGGTGTTAGCAAAGATTACGCAAACTCGTTAACTAGCGCCCACTCTGCTGCTGGTTTAACTTCTTCTGGAGCAGCGACGTACAGACCAGTGGGCATCAGCGTGTAGTCTAGATTGACTCCCGTAAAAATCGTTTCGTGGAGGACAGCCTCTCGCAGATCAGCGCCACGTAAGTCAGCTCCTTGGAGGTTAGCAAAGCTCAAATCAGCGCCGCGCAGGTTAGCCCCACACAGGTTAGCTCCGTTAAGGCAAGCATAATTTAGCTGAGCCAAGCTGAAGTTTGCTCCGGTTAGGGTAGCAGCGCTGAGCAAAGCCTTTTTCAAGCACGCACCTTGAAAATTAGCGCGAATCAATTCTGCTCCAATCAGGTTGGCGTAGGCTAGCATGGCTTCTTGAAAGTTGACTCGCAGCAGTTCCGCCCCCGGCAAAAAGGCTTTGGTTAAATTGGCTTTCTTAAAATTGGCGTCTGCCAACTGAATAAAAGGAAGCTTGACCCGGCTCAGATTTGATTTTGATAAGTTCACACGGCCAAAGTGCTGCTGCCCATTTTCAAAAGCGTCAATTAGCTGATGAGGTTGCATAAAAACTCCTTAGGGCAACGGGTGAATAGGCTGTCGCTAGCTTTAGCTAACAGCTTGGAAGCGGTAGAGGCCACCCTGAAGTTTTAGGTAGCTTGATTTGACGGGCACTGTTCACCGAGACAGCCGCCTTGGCGCTGATGAAATTGCAGCCCAGTAGAAATACGGAAAAATTACCTGAACTTAATGAAGCACGTCCGTATCTCTAACTACTGTAAGCGTAACCCAAGAGCTATTAGCTCAGGATCTAGCTAGGGGGTTATTTTTCAACAAAATTTACATCCTGACCTGTTTAGCCCAGATCTTCTCGTTTGGCTTCGGGCAAAATTAGCATGGCGTCACCAAACGAATAAAAGCGATACGCTTGGGCGATCGCTTCTGCATAAAGCTGCATCAAACGCGATCGCCCCACCAGCGCACTCACCAGCATCAGCAAACTAGACCCTGGCAGATGAAAATTGGTAATCAAACCATCAACCACCCGCCACTGATAGCCCGGATAAATAAAGACATTCGTTTTACCCTGGAAAGCAGCTAAAACACCATTCTGAGCAGCCCCTTCTAGGGCACGGGTGACGGTAGTGCCAACGGCAATCACTCGCCCGCCATCTGCCCGTGTTTGCTGGATTTGCTCGACTACAGTTGGTGAAATATCAATCCATTCTGCATGCATGGCATGGGTAGTAATATCACTGGCCTCAACTGGGCGAAATGTGCCCAATCCCACATGAAGGGTTAAAAAAGCAGTGTCTATCCCTCGGTGCTTCAAGTTCTGGAACACCTCATCCGTAAAATGCAGCCCAGCGGTTGGCGCTGCGACTGCACCTGGCGCGGCGGCGTAGATGGTTTGGTACTGTTCGGGGGTTGCCTGAGAATCGGTGATGTAAGGCGGCAACGGAACCTGCCCAAGCGATTGCAGGGCGGCTTCAAACGACAAACCCGTTGGCATCTCAAATTGCAGCAGCCGTCCTCCTGTGGCGGCATCGGTCGCCACCACTTTAGCGATCAACAGGGGCAATTGCAGATCTTCGCCAAACAAAATCACAGCTCCTGGCTTCAACCGCTTGCCCGGTTTGACTAAAGCTAACCACTGCAAGGGGGCTTGGGCTTCTAGCAATAAGATTTCAACCGCCGCCCCTTCCGGCTTGCGTCCATACAGGCGAGCTGGAATCACCTGGGTATTGTTAAAAATCAGCAAGTCACCCGGTTTGAGCCAGTTGGGTAATTCGTAGAAGTAGCTGTGCTTGTGGTGATCACAGGCATCTACAACCAGCAGTCGAGCGCGATCGCGCGGAACAACTGGATTTTGGGCAATTCGGTCGGGGGGTAAGTTGTATTGATAAGCAGCTAAAGACAAATCATCCTTACAGTCTTTAGAGAAATCCGGAGCAGTCATAGGCAATGACTCAATAGGGTATCGTGTCTTTTTTGAGCGTGACATGCGCTCTCTGATGCGCGTGGGGGCAACTGTCTGGAGCAGAGAGCTTTTGGGGAGAACCCCTCACGGGAACCGGGGGGGTTTCCCCTACTCGCCCGTTGGGTTTCCAAAGACAATAGGAAATGTAGCACCCGATAGAGACAATCTCATGACTGACTATCTCTACTATCTTGCCAACGCCAGCTTGACGATGCGGGTGACTGAGCGACTTCATCAAGCGGCTCATCTCCCCCTAGAGTTTATGACGGTCATTCATCAGATTGATGGATGGGTTATTAAAATTCAGCTATCGGATGGTATCGACGAAGCCGATTTAGCTGATTTTCGCGCCTTTCTCAATGAACTGGGCGTTCCCTATCAGCCTGGAATTCGCGTACGTATGGCTCTTTGGGGATTAGAAACCGGACAAGCGCCAGTTGATGTTATGCGCCGCTATCAGGTAGCAGTTGTGTCCCATGGCCGCCCCGATCGCGAAGAAATTGAAGCTTTTCGCACTCAATTTGTCAGTGGCTTAGGTTACTGCCCTGAGACGCTAGCCTAAAGACGCTGAGCGACAAAAATAATCAGCTATTATGGCGGGTCAGCTAAAGAGCGGCTCGCCATTTTGCTGCCAGTAGAGAAAAGAGGGCGGCTGCGGCGATGGGCGAAAAGCTAAAGACCTGGAATGCTATAAACCACTACGCCTGAATCGGGATCATTATCAATGTGGGCATAGCCTGATTTCATCAGGTTTTTCAGCGCTGATTCAACCTCGCCAAAGTCAGCTCCGGTGGCCAAAACTGCTTGGGGCACCGTTATCTGCCCACCTTGAGTTTGAGCAATTTGCAAGAGTTGAATTGTTAAAGCCTGTGGCGTTGCAGGCGAAACCGCATCCAGTAAACCTGACTGACCTGAGTAGTGGCCAGTCGCCAAAAATCGATCGCTATCTTTTGACGCTTTTTCCCTGGCCATACCGGGAATTAAAAACAGGTCAACGGCCTGACCAAAGCCAAAAAGTCCCCAGGTAAATAGCCACAATAAACCAGAGGTAATCTTGCCGTTGTAAAGGCGATGCAGTCCTGCGAAGCCCAAAAAAGTAGCCAGCCAAAATAGATAGCTAATGGCGGTACGCTGGCTGCTTTGAGGCGATGGGGTAAGAGAGTGGGGATGAGCCATAATGAGTTGAGCGCTTAAAGGCGGGGAAGAGGCAGCAACTAAGCCAGATCAAACAGTATTTTTTACAATCGTAGAACCCTATCACTGCTCTAATAATAGCGATTTAGATATGAAAGCTAGCAACTGGGCGATCGCTCAGCTTCCGGGTCTGAGTTCCCAGCATTCGGCTCAGCTAGAAGCCCAAAAAATTCACACCACCCTACAGCTCATTCAACAAGGGCGCACCCCATCTCAACGAGAACAATTGGCGGCGCAGCTATCTATCCACATCCGGCATGTCAATAAGTGGGTTGCTTTGGCCGATTTAGCTCGAATTCCAGCCGTTGGCTGTCGCTACTGCGGCCTGTTGCTCCACGCCGGCATTAGCTCATCTGCGCAGCTCGCTCAAACCTCTATTCACAAGCTTTATCCCCAAATTCGGCGCTTCTACGCGGCGGTGCTGCGGCAAATGCAAGATTGCCCCCCGGCGGATAAGGTTAGCCAGTGGATTCAAGAGGCGCGATCGCTGGCGGGTCATTCTTAGTTCGCCCCTATGGAGCCGCTTGCCTATCGCTTAGTCAGGATACCAAAACATTCCCTTAATGCCTTCCGGGTCAGGCATAAACCCCAAGTTGCGATAAAAATCGACCACCTGTGGATCGGCAAACAGCGTCACGTTGCTGATATCTTCGCTGCGTAACTTTTTGATGAGCTGCTGCATCAGCGCTTTGCCCAAACCTTTGCCTTGATAATCAGGATGCACCACCACATCCCAAATGGTGGCATTAAAAGCATGATCTGAGGTCGCCCGCGAAAAGCCAATCAGCCGCCGCCGATTTGACTGCTGCTCCCACATAGACACTACGATGAAGCTATGTTGAATTGCCTTACGCACTTTGCGAATTGGACGGCGAGACCAACCCACAGCATCACATAGCTCCTCCAACTCATACAAATCGATTTCTCGACTGGTACTAAAAAAGATACGGGAGCCAGTGCTACTATTAGGAGCCTCAGCGTTAGCTTCAGCAAAGTATTCGTCAGAGTGAGTCAGCTGAGAGGGAGCAGAAGACTCGGAGCTGCTAAATAAGCTTTTCCAAAAACCCATTCAGGCGCGGTTAATGTATATAAGTAACGAAAAAACAATATATAGAGTATACGCCCTAAAAACCGTCTCTCTTAGGGAAAACTTCCACAGCTTGAGGAATGCTCCTAAGTTAGATTGCCCCCTTTTGAGCGATATCGGGGCAATCTGACTAATGACAAGCCTTGGGGAAGTAGCCTAAAGTTAGGGTTTTCAGGCTCATCTAAAGTCTAGGGTCGCCTTTACATATGTTTGAGTATCGTTCCTGAGTTTCGTCAAGAGTTTCTTGCCAGTTATGGTTGCGGGTTTAAAACCATCTACTTTAGAGCTACTCAAACGCTTCAATCGAGCGTTTCCCAAGTTCTATGAGCAGTTTGTCAGTAGCGAGATCCAGCTGCAAAATCTCCGGCTGGCTTATCAACTCTACAAAAGCAAGCAAGCTGTCATCGAACTCAAGCCAGAGGGCAATCGGAGTGCTCTCCACTTTGCCTATCGCAATCAGTCCTTTTTGCTGAGTGATATTTTTGGCGTTTTGGCTGCCTATGGCCTAACTATCCACAACCTCAGCCTGTATGGTCAGATCTACCCACCGATGCTGGTCTTTATTAAGCTGGTGGTGTCGAGGGGGGGGAAAACCCTGGTAGACAAAACCTCTGACAATGTCTGCCGAGCCATTCGAGAAGCCTTAGCAGGCCGCTTTGAAGTTGAAGAGATGCTAACGGTTGAATTCAATCTAGACGCCGGATTAGAGCAGGTGGAAACCGAGTTTTATGTTGATCCAGTTTTCCACTTGCCCGCTCTGCTGATTGAAGCTGATAACCAGCCAGGGTTGTTTTACAAGGTAATGTACGCAATTTGGCAAGAAGACCTACTGGTGGTGAATGCCAATTTGCTGGTTTGGCGAGGGCGGACTCGCCTTATTTTGTACCTGCTAGGCCCTAATGAAAGCCTGATCCCAGAGTACCTGGGTCAGAAAATTGCTGAAAGCGTTCGCTATCGATTGTTAGGCAAACATCTTTAAGCACGGCATTGCTTACTTCAAGATACGATTGAAAAATGGCTAAGGTGAATATTTGGGGCGTTCCTCATGCCTATGAGCTAATTTCGCCCAATGCGCAAACCGAGGTTTTAGTCTTTATTCACGGCTGGCTTTTGAGTCGCGCCTACTGGCAGCCGTTGGTATCCGATCTGGCTCATCAGTATACCTGCTTAACTTACGACCTGCGGGGATTTGGCGAGTCTAGCCAAACTATTGAGCAACGCCTACCCCCTTGTGACTGTTCGTTGCCGCTGGAGGCGACGCGATCGCCTTACGGACTAGCGGCCTACGCTGCAGATCTGGTCTGTTTGCTGAATCAACTGAACCTCTGTCGGGTGTGGCTACTAGGCCATTCTTTAGGAGGGAGTATTGCCCTCTGGGCGGCCTATCTAGCACCCGAAAAGGTTAAGGGTGTAATTTGTATTAACGCTGGCGGGGGCATTTATCTAAAAGAAGATTTTGACCGCTTTCGATCAGCCGGTCAGCAGATTGTTCGATTTCGGCCTCAGTGGCTACGACGGTTGCCGCTTTTAGATTTAGTATTTGCTAGAGCAATGGTGCAGCAACCCCTCAAGCGGGCGTGGGGACAACAGCGGCTCAATGATCTGTTAAAGGCTGATCCAGAGGCTGCTCGCGGTGCGCTCTTGGAATCTACCACCGAAGCCGAGGTGCATTTGCTTCCTCAAATCGTGTCTGCCTTAAAACAACCTGCCTACTTCATTGGGGGACAGCAAGACTCGGTGATGGAATTACAGTACGTCAATCACCTGGCCAGCTTTCATCCCCTTTTTCGAACAGCTACTGGCAATGTATATGAACTAGCGCGCTGTGGCCATATGGCTATGCTGGAGCAGCCACGCGCTTTAGCAAAAGTTGTACAGGAAATTTTGGCTAAACATACAACGCCATCACTTGTGTAATGGACATTCTAGACTGAGCAGCGGTAGCCAACGGTGAAGTGTGGCCTAAGCGAAAATGATCAGCGGCTGCACAGGCAATCATGGCGGCATTATCAGTGCAGTATTTGAGGGGCGGAAAGATAACGGTTAAATTATGCCGCTCAGCTTCAGCCTGTAGGTACTGCCGCAGACCGCTGTTAGCCGCTACTCCACCGCCGACGGCAATCGTTGATAAATTGTGGTCGAGGGCACAGCGAAGCGTACGCCGAGTTAGCGATCGCACTACCGTTGTCTGAAAGCTCGCTGCAATATCGGCAACGGGGGGGGAACTGCCGGCTGCTTTGATCCGCTCCACTAACCTTAGAACTGCTGTTTTTAAGCCACTAAAGCTAGAGTCATAGGGATGAAACCCGCCTTCGGGTAGTGAAATATTGCCTTCTGGTAAAGAAAACGCTTGAGCATTGCCCGTTTGGGCTAACTGGTCAATGATAGGGCCGCCGGGATAACCTAAATCCAACAGCCGCGCCACTTTATCGAAGGCTTCTCCAGCCGCGTCATCGCGTGTTTGACCTAGCATGACATAGTCGCCACAGCCCTTCACCTGGATGAGGCTGGTGTGGCCGCCTGAAACAAGCAAGCAAAGATAGGGGGGAACTAAATCAGGATTGCTTAGATAGGAGGCATAAAGGTGTCCTTCTAAGTGATGAATCCCCAGAAACGGCTTGTGGTGTACCATTGCTAGGGTTTTAGCTGCTGTTAAACCCACCAGCAAAGCACCTACTAGACCCGGTGCGCAGGTTGCTGCCACAGCGTCGATCGCTGGCCAGTCTAAACCAGCCGCTTCTAAGGCCGCGTCTACAATCTGGCCTACATTGGCTAAATGCTGGCGTGATGCCAGTTCTGGCACGACGCCGCCATACTTTTGATGCGTCGCGATTTGGGATGCTACTACGTTACTGAGAACTTGGCGATCGCTGACAATCGCGGCTGCTGTTTCGTCACAACTTGTTTCAATTGCTAAAATCTTCGCCATAAACTGATATTTTTCAGGATGTTAACCCCTTGAGAGGAGATGCTTTACGGCGCTTTCTGAGAGGGGTATGATGCCTGAAAGTTGAGTAAATTCTTGTACAAATAACTTAACGTTTTTGTGCAAAATACGCTGATTTTACGTAATAAAGGGAAACAATTTATGCGACGGTTGTTTGCTCTGGTTCTAGCCGTTTGTCTTTGGATTGGCTTTTCGCCTGCCGCTTTTGCCGGTGTAGCAGGTGATGATGTAGCGGGACTAACCCCCTGTGGTGAGTCTGCTGCTTTTCAGCAGCGAGCTGCTAATGCTAAAACCGAGTCGGCTAAAGCCCGTTTTGAGTTATATGGCAATTCCAGCTTACTTTGTGGCGAAGATGGATTGCCCCACCTCGTTGTGGATGGAGATCTTTCCCATGCAGGTGAATTTCTGATTCCTAGCATCCTTTTCCTCTATATTGCAGGTTGGATTGGTTGGGCCGGACGTTCTTATGTCATCGCTGTTCGGGGTGACAAAAAGCCTGAAGAGAAAGAAATTATCATTGACGTTCCTCTGGCGATCAAGTGTTCTTTAGGCGCTGCCGCTTGGCCTTTAGTTGCCTTTAAAGAAATTGCTAGCGGCGAGATGTTTGCTAAAGATAACGAGATTACCGTTTCTCCTCGTTAAGCCTAACCCTTGAAATAAAGCTAAGGAGTCTTTGCTCATGGATAACTTTTTGAAGTATCTGTCAACAGCACCTGTCATCGCGACCGTTTGGATGTTTATTACAGCTGGGATTTTGATTGAGTTCAATCGCTTTTTCCCTGATCTGCTGCTACATCCTTAAGCGTCTGCTTTCTGTACGAATCTGTGCTGTGTTTTTGAGTCGTGGAGAATTCGAATACTATGGTAGACATTAGCCGCTCAAATGAGGTTGTGCATCCGGCTGACGATCCTCAAGTTGGCAATCTCAAAACCCCGATTAATTCCTCTGCTTTGACAAAAGCATTTATTAATAACCTGCCTGCTTATCGAGCTGGGTTGTCGCCGCAGCGGCGTGGTTTAGAGGTAGGCATGGCTCACGGCTATTTGCTATATGGGCCTTTTGCGCTGCTCGGCCCTTTGCGGGACTCTGATGTTCCGGCTTTAGCAGGTTTGCTTGCAGCAGTGGGTTTGGTGGTGATTTTAACGGCTTGCCTTTCGCTCTACAGCGGAGCAGGCGTTAAAAAGCCCATTGCTACGGTCACTGCTCCTAACCCGCCTGAAGCGCTAGGAAGCGAAGAAGGCTGGAGTGAGTTTGCGGGTGGTTTTCTGGTGGGTGGAATCGGCGGAGCTGCCTTTGCTTATTTGCTGGTTTCTAACATGCCTTTACTGCTAAGCGTAGTTTCCGGCGGTCATAGTTAGTAACACTGCTGACCTAGCAAAAAGCTGTAGGGGTAGCTACTCTGCCTCTACAGCTTTTGTTATGGTTTGCTACTTTTTCGGGCTATGGGTTGAGCAGCGGATAAAGGCGTGTTCCGCTAGCGGCGTCAAACAAAAACAAATGTTCAAGCGCTAACCGGATGGGAAGCCGATCGCCGGGTTGAATTTGCAAATTGGGCGACACTTGGAAGTGGAGCATGGCAGGAAGGGTGCGATCGCGATTGGGTAAAATTGCCCGCACTAAACTTTCTCGCCCTAAAGGTTCGACAACATCAGCGACTACCTGAAGATGGGACGCGGCCTCAGTTGTAACTTCAATATGTTCGGGGCGAATGCCTAAAGCGACGCTCTGACCCGACTGTAGCTTGACTTGATGAAGCAGGGTAGCCGGACAGTCAAAAACCTGGCCCTCTAGTTTAAACTGGGTCGTTGCCACATACGCTTCTAAAATATTCATTGGTGGATTGCCCAAAAATTGCGCCACTCTACAATTTTGAGGACTGGCATAGATTGCCTGGGGCGTGCCGATCTGCTGAATGTTTCCCTGAGCCAGCACCACAATCTGATCGGCCAATGTCATGGCTTCAACCTGATCGTGAGTAACGTACAAAGTTGTGATGCCAAAGCGCTGGTGCAGCCGTTTGAGTTCGGTGCGGGTTTCATCGCGAAGTTGAGCATCTAGGTTAGAAAGCGGTTCGTCCAGCAAAAAAGCCTGAGGTTGTCGGGCGATCGCTCGTCCTAACGCGACCCGTTGCTGTTGTCCACCCGAAAGTTGGCGCGGCTTACGATTGAGCAAATGGGCAATATCGAGCGATCGCGCCACCGTTTCGATCCGCTGCTGAATGAGAGAAGGTGAAGTGCGGCGCATCTTTAAGCCAAAGGCCAGGTTCTCGGCTACGCTCATGTGAGGATAAAGGGCGTAGTTTTGAAACACCATCGCGACGTCTCTTTCTCGCGCAGAGACATCGTTGACTAGCCGATCGCCAATGTAAATTTGGCCTTGGGTAATGATGTCTAATCCAGCAACGGCTCGTAAAATAGTCGATTTGCCGCAGCCTGAAGGCCCTACCAATACCCAAAACTCGCCATCAGGAACGGTAAAGGTAATGTCCTCAATCGCGATCGCTTGATCGAATCGACGAGTGACGCCCGCTAGCGCAACTTTAGCCACAATGTAGCTATCTCTAAACCTCTAAACAACAGCCTGACAGACCTCTCAAACAAATAGGAGCCTCACCGTTTGGCAAGGCTCCTGTCCTTCAACCATAAGGTTGATAGGTTAGCTCCACTTGCTAGCTACCAGTTCAGCTAAGTCAACAACGCGCTGGCTATAACCCCACTCGTTGTCGTACCAAGCCACAATTTTAACCAGATCATCGCCCATCACCATCGTCAAGCTAGAGTCAACAATCGAAGACTCGTCAGTCTTGCGATAGTCAATCGAAACTAACGGCAAATCGCTATAGCCCAAAATGCCTTTCATCGAACCTTCAGCGGCTTCCTTGAGTGCTTCGTTGACTTGCTCAGCGATGGTTGGGTTTTCAACTTGCACCACCAAATCAACAATAGAAACGTTGGGGGTTGGTACCCGCAATGCAATTCCATTGAGTTTGCCTTTTAGTTCAGGAATAACCAGGGCTACCGCTTTTGCGGCTCCGGTGGAAGTCGGTACGATATTGAGCGCGGCAGCGCGAGCGCGGCGCAAATCACGGTGGCTAGCATCTAGGAGCCGCTGATCCCCTGTATAGCTGTGAGTGGTCGTCATGGTGCCTTTAACGATGCCAAACTTATCGTTAATCACCTTGGCAACAGGAGCCAAGCAGTTGGTTGTACAGCTTGCATTACTGACTACGTTGGTTGTACTGGGGTCGTACTGCTCATGGTTAACCCCCATTACATAGGTGCCAATGTTGCCACCTTTGCCAGGTGCCGTAATCAGAACTTTTTTAGCCCCTGCTTCAATGTGCCGACTCGCCCCTTCCTCAGTCACGAAGACACCGGTTGACTCAATCACCAAGTCGATGTCCCACGCTTTCCAAGGCAAATTGTTGGGGTTACGGTCAGACGTACATTTGATAGTGTTGCCGTTGACAGTGATGGTATCAGCGTCAGCGCTAATATCTGCATCAAGTCTGCCTAACATAGAGTCATACTTGAGCAGATGCGAATTCGTTTTCGGATCAGAAGTATCATTGATAGCCACAACCTCAAGTTGGCTGTTCTCACGGGTTAACCAACACCGTAAAAAATTACGCCCGATGCGTCCAAAACCGTTGATCGCTACTCTAACCACTGCGCTTTACCCTCTGTCTTAATTCAATCAAGTTAAGTTTGATGTAAACGACATCATCATACACACTAGCCGGAACCCAGGGCAATCACCTCAGCACGGCCTAACGGTTCAATCAAGGGTAGGCAAAGTGAGTGGTTGAAAGCCTTACGGTTGATTTGGCTGCGATCAAAATTTAAACAGAAAAGCGGCCTAGCCGCGAAAATTCGTTTTTCTTCTTAAACAAATAAATCGCGCTCAGCAAAGTTTATGGCTGCTCGTAGGCTAGACTCTGAAATTACTCTTTTGAGGGTGAAGTCAGTGCAGATTGACTGAGAAATCGCAGATTTTTGCTGAATTTGGCTGAAGCGTTTGAATCTTCTAGATATAGATTGATAGCGTATGAGTCTACCTCCTGATCCCAACAGCTTTATCGGCAGTGCTGCTGAGGGCTGCGTCTGGATTCTCTGCTTTTCCCAGTCGCTGTTAAGAGAATTCCAGGGATCAAGGAAATTCCTGGTATGATATCGCGTGATATTGGTGTGGTGTGGTGTGTGAGGAAATTAGAATGCTGAATTCTGTAGATTTCAGCGGCAGGCCTTTCCATTTTATTGGCGTTGGTGGAATCGGCATGTCCGCGCTTGCCTATATCCTGGCTAGGTGTAACTTACCAGTCACGGGTTCAGATGTGCGTCTGAGTCATATTACAAAGCGACTGCAAGACGAAGGTGTTCATATATTCTGGCAACAGCAGGAGTCCAACCTGTCGTTTTTTCAGACGCCTCAAGCGATCGCCGCACCTGCTTCTCGGCCTAGCTCAGCGCCGCCCCTAGAGAGAAATTCGGCGGTTTCGGCTGCTCATGAATCTAGACGCCGACCCGCCGGAACAAGTTTCTTACCCCAAGTCATTTGCTCAACTGCAATCGACAAGAACAACTCTGAGTACCGCGCGGCTATAGAGTTGGGCTGTCCTATTTTTCACCGTTCCGATCTGTTGGCTGCTTTAATTGCCCAGTACAAGGGCATTGCGGTGGCTGGCACCCATGGCAAAACAACCACTAGCAGCTTGATTGGCTATTTGCTGCTCAAGGCCAATCTCGATCCCACCATTATTGTGGGGGGAGAAGTGGCGGCTTGGGAGGGAAATGCTCATTTAGGCCAAGGTGACTATCTCGTCGCAGAAGCGGACGAATCAGATGGTTCTTTGGTCAAGCTTTCTGCCCATATTGGCGTGATTACGAATATCGAACTTGATCATCCTGACCACTACAGCACCCTCGAACAAGTTGTCAGCATTTTTGATACGTTTGCCCAGAGCTGCCAGACGGTTGTCGGTTGTATCGACTGTCAAACGGTTCGCCAATCTATTCAACCCGATGTTACCTACAGTCTTGACCCTGAAACAGGCGCAGACTATGTGGCGGATGAAATTACCCATTATGCAGGTGGCACAGTCGCGACTGTCTGGGAAAAAGGCCGACGGCTTGGTCAGATTACCCTGCCGCTATTAGGACGCCATAATTTGAGTAATGCGTTAGCTGCGATCGCAGTTGGTCGTCTAGTCGGCTTAGACTTTGCCACTATTGCTGAAATTCTCAGCAGTTTTCAAGGGGCGCGGCGGCGCTTTGAACAGCGGGGATTTCATAACGGCATTTTGTTTGTCGATGATTACGCGCATCATCCCAGCGAAATTCGCGCCACCCTTGCCGCTGCTCGCATTAAAGCTAGTGAAGAACAAGACGAATTTCCTGGTCGCCGCGTGATTGCCGTTTTTCAGCCACACCGTTATAGCCGAACAGCGACTTTGCTGGCAGAGTTTGCTGAAGCTTTTAGCCAAGCTGATCAGGTAATTGTGACTGATATTTACAGCGCAGGTGAAAAAAACGCCTACGACATCAGCGGTTATCAAGTCACCGAGGCGATCGCCAAGCATCATACCCATGCCATTTACCGCGCTTCCCTAGCGGAAGTAACACAAGCCCTCAAGCAGGGACTACAAACTGGCGACATTGTCCTGTTTCTGACAGCCGGTAATCTTAACCAGGTGATCCCCGACGTCATGAGCTACTATCAGCAGCACAATGTCACTCCCCTGGCTGAAGCTGCTCAACTCGCTTAAAACTTGTATCAAGGTGCATTGATGTTGTCACTTACGGCTCGAGATCCTATGGCACAAGAGACTTACCGGGTTGGCGAAAACTGTGTAGTTCAGTCTCAAATACCGCTCAGCGGTTTGACTTCGTTTCGGGTAGGTGGCCCCGCAGAATGGCTGGTATTTCCACGTCAGCTAAGCGATTTGCAAGCCAGCCTAGAATGGGCTAAGCAGCGTGATTTGCCGATAACGTTCTTAGGGGCAGGTTCTAACTTGCTCATTAGCGATCGCGGCTTACCCGGTTTAGTCGTTTGTACCCGCTATCTCAGACAAGCCGAGTTTGATGAATCAAAAGGGCAAGTGTGGGCATCTGCTGGAGAACCGCTTGCCACCCTAGCCTGGAAAGCCGCTAAGCGAGGCTGGCAGGGGCTAGAGTGGGCAGTGGGTATTCCCGGAACGGTGGGCGGGGCTGTTGTGATGAATGCTGGCGCGCACGGAGCTTGCACGGCGGATATTTTGGTGTCGGCAGACATCCTGGATCCCAGCGGTAATTGTTCTCAACTGTACCCTGAGGATCTGGGCTTTCAGTATCGCACCTCGGTTTTACAGGGAGACTCTCGTTTAGTTACGCATGCCGTTTTGCAACTAAAACCAGGCAGCGACCGACAAGCGGTTATGGCTGCCACTGCTGCCGACCTCAAACAGCGCCGCACCACCCAGCCTTACCATTTGCCTAGCTGTGGCAGCGTCTTTCGCAATCCGACCCCTCATAGTGCTGGTTGGTTGATTGAGCAAGCGGGTCTGAAAGGGTATCAAATTGGCAACGCTCAGGTTTCTACTCAACACGCCAACTTTATTTTGAACTGTGGTGGCGCAACTGCCAGCGATATTTTGCGCCTGATTCGCCATGTGCAACACCAAGTTGAGACACGATGGGCGCTGCCCCTAAAGCCTGAGGTTAAAATTTTAGGGGAATTTCAGCTGGCATAGGCTGAAGCTCATATCAGCGTTAGAATGATTAAGATTCAAGCGTCTATAATTACCGTTTCGCAAACCATTAATAGACTATGACAAAAGGGCAAGGATTCGGCTTCGGCTTAGGCAAAATGAAGGAACTAACAGAAGCTTTCAAAAAAGCTCAGCAAGTTCAAGAAGGCGCTAAGCGACTGCAAGAAGAACTTGAACAAATGGAAATTGAGGGGCAAGCCGGAGGCGGTCTTGTCAAGGTAGTGCTAAGCGGCAATCAAGAACCCCGTGGCGTTACGATTGCAGCAGAAGCGCTCAATGAAGGGGCAGAAGTGCTATCTGACTTAGTCACCGCTGCTATGCAAGATGCCTACGACAAATCTACCGCAACCATGAGAGAGCGCATGGAAGAACTCACGGGTGGCCTCAACCTGCCAGGGCTTTAGCAGCTTGGCTAGATAGGCTAATGGTGACGAAACTTTTATTCGTGTGCTTAGGAAATATTTGCCGCTCTCCTTCTGCCGAAAACATTATGAATCACCTGATTGAGGAGCGGCAGCTGAGTCATACCATTGTGTGTGATTCGGCGGGTACGTCTAGCTACCACATAGGTAGTGCGCCCGATCGCCGGATGGCTTTAGCTGCTCAGAAGATGCTGGGTATTGCGCTTGAGGGTAAGGCTAGGCAGTTTCAAGCGCAAGATTTTGAGCGGTTCGATTTGATTCTAGCTATGGATCGAGAAAACCAGCGTGATATTTTATCTCACGACCTGAGCAACCAGTACCGTTCAAAAGTTCGCTTGATCTGTGATTTTTGTCGCCACCACCCTGACCAAGAAGTGCCTGATCCCTATTATGGTGGGGCTGAAGGTTTTCAATATGTAATCAGACTTTTGACAGATGCCTGTGAAGGTCTGCTTGAGGATATCTTAATACAGACTGACTGAGCGCTTTTTTGGCTAGTCATATTTGAGACTTGTCTGCTAACTAATTTTGCGGGCAAGTTTTTTGATTAACTAAGCTGCCCAAACTTTGGTTGAGCAGCTAGCTCATAGCTTTTGTCCCTCAATCTGCACCGAAAAATTAATCAGCTTTCGGTCGCAAATGTGTTTATTGTTACCCATGACGAGGTCATCACTCAGGCAGGCAAGGGTATTTTTAGAGTATTGCTCGATTTTGCCTCTGCGCTGGCGTTATTTTGTCGTTATTCGGCTGCTTGGTCAAAAGGTGGGCTGAAGTCGGCAGTGAGGCAAAGACTTTTACTGGCCAGAAGGATACTCACGCAATATGCAAGTTGGAGTGCTTTTGCTCAATGCCAATAGCGAAATTCTGGTCGCTAATCCGTCAGCGGTCGCCCTCCTGCATCTTCCTGAAACCTATCAAAAGCTGAAGTTCGGCCAAGGTAGCCAGTTTTTCGATGACCAAGGTCGTACCATCCGTTTTGACCAACTTCCCGTTCAACGGGCGATCGCTCAGCAACACTCTATTCAGGGGTGTGTGATTGGTTGGCGCTTAGCCTCGACCGACTTACAGGGCTGGCTAGAAATTAACGTAGATATTCCGCCAGCTATCCAATCCAATACCGACGTTGCTGCCATCTGTACGGTTCGCGAAATGACCGCTCCAAATCCAGCGCCAGAGTCTTTTCAAGAGCGGGTTTGGCCGGAAAAAGCAGGTTTGCGAGTCATTCAGGCTATGCGCCAAACCTTAGACCTACAAACTATTTTCAGCTCAACGGTAGAAGAGCTGCGTAAAACTTTAGCTTGCGATCGCGCCGTAATTTATCGCTTTAAACCCGATTGGAGTGGCGAATTTGTAGCCGAAGCAGTAGCTCCCAACTGGCCGCTACTCATGACTCGCCAGCTTGATCAACCCGAACTGAATCAAATCACTATCAATCGCTCAAGCTGTGTGCTAAAAACGCTAGGGGATCCTACTAATTGCATTGAAGATACCTATCTGCAAGAAACCCAAGGTGGCATCTACAGCAAAGGACTACCCTACCGTAGCGTTTGCGATATCTACACGGCTGGTTTTGACGACTGCTATTTAGAACTTTTAGAGCAGTTTCAAGCTAGAGCTTATGTAATCGTGCCAATTTTCTGTCGGGATGTCCTTTGGGGTCTGTTAGCCGTTTATCAAAATGCGCAGCCTCGTCATTGGCTATCTCACGAAGTTGAAATGGTTGTAACGATTAGCAGCCAGCTAGGCGTCGCCGTTCAGCAGGCCGAACTGCTCAGTCAGACGCAACAGCAAGCCGCCGAACTACAGCAGGCGAAAGAGATAGCCGACAACGCTAACCAGGCTAAAAGCGAGTTTTTAGCCCATATGAGCCATGAGTTGAGGACACCGCTCAACGCCATTTTGGGGTTTGCCCAAGTTCTGCAGCGAGATGACGAGCTATCTAACAATCAACGCCAAGCCATCGAAGTGATTTCCCACAGTGGAGAACATCTACTGGCTTTGATTAACGACATTTTAGAAATGTCAAAAATTGAAGCAGGTCAGGTCAGCCTCAGTCTTACCCCAATTCACCTCGCCAGTTTTCTAGCAGAAATTGAAGAAATGCTGCTTTTTAAGGCCAAAAGCAAGGGACTCGAGCTTATTTTTGAGCCTATAGAAGCGGTGCCTGCCTGGGTAATGGCAGATGAGAGTAAGCTCAAGCAAATTTTAATTAATCTGCTGAGCAATGCAATTAAGTTTACGGTAGTCGGTTTTGTGCGATTGCGGATTCATCCCGTCTCTACCCCAACTGTTTTGCTGCCTGCCACCCACAACCCTGTCTTGCTTCAATTTGTTGTTCAAGACAGCGGCCCCGGTATTGCCCCTGCAGAACAACATCTGCTTTTTAAGGCGTTTAGCCAAACTAAAACAGGACTACAGGCGCGAGAGGGAACCGGGTTAGGACTCGCAATTAGTCAAAAATTTGCTCACTTGATGAAAGGGCGAATTTGGGTTGATAGCCAAGTAGGGGCAGGCGCTAGCTTTACTTTAGAAGTGCCTTTGTCTATTGCAAATGAACTGTCTCATCCGCAGCCTGCTTTACGTGGGCTGCAAGGCAAAGCGGTGGGTTTGGCTGCTGAACAACCCAACTATCGTATTTTGATTGTGGATGATGACAGCTGCCACCAGCAGCTTTTACACGACGTGCTGGGGCATCTCGGTTTTCAGACGGTGGCAGCTAACAACGGTCAAGAAGGAATTGATTTGTGGCGTCAGTGGCGACCTGATTTTATTTGGATGGACATGCGGATGCCTGTTTTGGACGGCTACAGTGCCGTACGCATGATTCGAGCCGAGCCTGCAGGACAGACGATTCCGATTGTGGCGCTGACAGCTGATGTCTTTGAAGCGGAGAAGCAAAAGATTTTAGCTTCAGGTTGTAACGATGTTTTATGCAAACCGTTTCAAGTTGAAGACCTATTGGCGAAATTGCGAGCTTATCTGGGTGTGGAGTATCTCTACCAGCAGGCAGATATACCGCCGATACGGGTGAAAGAAGAGCTTGACTTAACCCATAGGACGCTTGAACAGCAAATTCTAGCTGTTTTGTCCCAAACCTCTAGCGACTGGCGGGCGAATCTCTACCGCGCGGCTACTCAAGGCAGCGATCGCCTGGTTTATGAGCTAGTTCAGCAGCTAAGTGCTGAGCAGCAACTACTAGCGACTCAGCTAATTCATTTAGCCGATAATTTCAGATTTGAAGAAATTATGCAGCTAGTTGAGCCGAACAACACTGATGATTGAGAACACAAGGACAATTTCTCAAAAAAAAATGGGCACTCTGACCTAGAAACCCTTTGGCTAAAACTAAGGGAATGCTTGTGCAGCTTGCGTTGAGCATAAGATAGTTTTGCTTTGATTTCTACCTGATGTTTACCTCTCTTATGCAAAGAGCCAAAGTTGGTGTGCTGCTGCTCAACGAAGCGGGACAAATTACTTTCGCCAATTCTGTCGCCACCCACTTACTGGATCTGCCGCAGGATGCTATCGGTCAGGTATTTGGCAGCCAGCAGCAGTTTGTCAATCAGCAGGGAGAGGTTTTAGCGTTTGAGCAACTGCCTACGCAGCAAGCCCTCACGACCGGGCAGGCGGTTTCTAATATGCTGTTGGGTCTCAATCTGACTGATCAACCATCACCGCGTTGGCTGCGGTTTGAAGTAGAATTACAAGTCAATTCTGGCGAGGCGATCGCCCTAGCGACTCAGCTTGTTTGTCTGTGCTGGGAAGTCGATTCACCCTTAGCTCAGGGGCTGCCAGACCTAGACGACGGCGCTATGCTGGCCTATATGGGGCATGAATTGCGGACACCGCTCAACGCAATTTTGGGGTTTACTCAGCTAATGCAGCGCGATCAAACGTTAGCCAGTAACCACCATGAGCTATTGAGTATCATTGAGCGCAGTGGCGAACAACTCCTCAATTTGATCAGCGACTTAGTCGAACTTGGTAAGATCAAGGCAGGGCAGGCTAGCTTAAACTATGCGCCGCTGAGTTTGCGCAATTTGCTGACAGGGCTTGAACAAATTTTGAGCCTCAAGGCAGAGGCTCAAGGGCTACCGCTACAGTTTGATTTGGCAGCAGAGGTTCCCACTTACGTTAAAGCTGACGAAGGTAAACTCCGTCAGAGCTTGCTCAGTTTACTGAGCAGTATTATTAGACTTTCTCAATCTGAACCGCTTCATATAGCCGTTGAATCGGTAGCCACCTCTGCTAGCGAGATGGTTTTGCGCTTACAGGTGTTTAGCTCGTCGGCGAATGTCGCTCAACTGCGATCGCATCTGCTCGAAGCCACTCAGCAGCAAAATCCCGATGGCTGGAATCTCAGATTGACCATTAGCCAAAAACTGATTCAAATGCTAGGCGGTACGCTGCGCATTGGGGCTGAAAGCGATTTAGTGGCAGTCTGTGAACTGCCCATATGGCTAACTGAACCCGAAGGATCAGACGCGCAAGCACAGACTCAAAACCAGATAGTTGGGCTAGCCTCAGATCAGCCAGCGTATCAAATTTTGGTGGTTGATGATGATCCTGTGAGCCGTTCTCTTATGGCTAGGATTTTAGGAGAGATTGGTTTTAAGGTGAAACAGGCTATTGACGGCCAGCAAGCGGTGCAGATCTGGCAACAGTGCCAGCCTGATCTCATTTTTATGGATATGCGTATGCCTAAAATGGATGGCTATGAAGCCACTCAGCAAATCAAAGCGCAAGCGCCCGCCTTGCCCATTCTGGTGCTGACCGCTAACCAGCTTACGGCAGAACAGATCCGAGCAGCTCAATGGACGGATCTGGTTTCTAAGCCAGTTCGCCGAGAAGTGCTACTAGGTAAGCTTCAGCAGCACTTGGGCTTACGCTATCTTTACGAAGCAGCCTCACGACCGCCTGAACAACCTGTTGCTTTGCCTTTAGAACTACAAATCGAAACCCTGCAACAAATGCCTCACGACTGGCTGCAAGCGGTTTATCAAGCTGCTGCCCAAGGCAGCGATCGCTTGATTTACAACCTGGTTCAACAGGTTCCTGCCGAGCAACTTGCCCTTTCAAAAGCAATAACCGCGCTTGCCGATGAGTTCCAGTTTGACCAAATTTTGAAATGTTTGCAGCGGGCAGGTCTAGACGCTGCTTAATCAATCCCAGAGAAAGAGTTTATGCAAAGTCCTCCCGCCACCAGCAGCAGTATCTTGATTGTGGATGATAATCCCGATAACCTGCGTCTGCTCTCTGAGGTTTTGACGCATGAAGGTTACGAAGTGCGTAAGGCAACCAGCGGCTCTATGGCGATTAAATCGGTACAGACACTCTTACCCGATTTGATTTTGCTAGATATTTTGATGCCGGAAATGAGCGGTTATGAGGTCTGTCAACAGCTCAAAACAAATCCAGTAACCGCTGCTGCCCCCATCATTTTTCTCAGTGCCCTCAACGACCCGTTTGACAAAGTAAAGGCCTTTAACGTAGGGGCTGCAGACTATATTGCGAAACCTTTTCAGTTTGAGGAGGTGATTGCCCGCGTCCGTCATCAGTTAGCGCTGCGAGCGGTTAACCACGAACTAGAAAGTCTCAACGTTGCGTTAGAAGAGCGAGTACAGGAGCGGACGCAACAGCTAGAACTTGCCAATGCTCAGCTTTTAGAGCTGGCTTTTCAAGACAAGCTCACAGGGTTGCCAAATCGCACTTTGTTTGTGCAACGGCTGGAAAAAAAGCTGTTCAAATCGCAAGCTTCAGAAAACTATGACTTTGCTGTCTTGTTTATAGACTGCGATCGCTTCAAAACCATCAACGACGCGCTCGGACACGACGCGGGTGACCAACTACTCAAAGACGTTGCCGAACGAATCAAACAGCTAATGCCAAAGCGCGATGTGCTGTCACGCTTTGGCGAAGACGAGTTTGCTCTTTTACTTGTCGATATTGCTAGTCAGCAGGCAGTATTGCAATTAGCAGACAAAATTCTGGCAGCCTTTGCCCAGCCCTTTAGCGTGCGAGAACGCGATATTTTTCTCAGCATTAGTATGGGCATTGTTTTAGGCGATGTTCATCATACCCAGCCTGAGCATTTGCTACGAGATGTCAATAAAGCTTTGCATCAAGCTAAACTTTCAGGGCAAGGGCGCTATCAGTTGTTTGAAACCAGTTCGCGAGACGAGAGTTTGCAATCTCTCAACTTAGAAACCGATTTGCGAACCGCAATTGAACAGCAGGCGATCGCGGTTTTGTATCAACCCATCATCAATTTACAAAATGGCCAAATTGCTGGATTAGAGGCTTTGGCTCACTGGCATCATCCCACGCAGGGCGCTATTCAGCCCGGTGTTTTTATCAGCCTAGCGGAAGAAACCGGGCTAATTTCAGAAATTGATTTTCTGGTGATGAAACAGGCGGCTCAACAGCTCCAAGCTTGGCAAAAGCAGCAGTTAGTTGATGCCGATTTGTCAGTAAGCCTGAATATTTCCCCTAAACATTTGGCTCAAAATACGCTGTTGCGCCAAGTAGATTACATCCTCGAAGAAACAAAACTTTCACCGCAAAATTTGAGAGTTGAAATTACCGAAAGCTCTATTGTTTTTGACACTGAATTTTCAATTTCAATGCTACAAGTGCTGCAAGAGCGGGGATTAAAACTGAGCTTAGATGATTTTGGCCGTAGCTATTCATCCCTTAGCGCTTTGCAAAGACTACCAGTTAATTTTCTCAAAATTGATCAATCCTTTGTTCAAGGCTTAGAAAATCAGCCCCTCGATGACAGTATTGCTGCTTTGATCGTAAATATTGCCCGCACAATGCATATGGAGGTTATTGCTGAAGGGATTGAAACTTCTCATCAACTGACTTTAGTAAGAGAGTTGGGTTGCAAACTGGGGCAGGGCTACTTTTTTTCTAAACCTCAAGCTGCGGAAGCAACTTTGGCTTTATTGCGAGAAAAACAGCAGTTTTTCTAAGTTTTTACTTAATTAAATGGTGATCTAAGGCAAAACGAACCAGTTCGGCTCGATTGCTCGTTTCAGTTTTGCGTAGCAAGCTACTGACGTATTTTTCGACGGTTCGAGGACTGAGAAAAAGGCGATCGCCGATTTGAGCATTAGATAACCCACCTGCTAGCAACACCAAAACATCTTGTTCGCGTGAAGTGAGTTCGGGGGATGAACCTCTCAGCGGTTCGGCGGTAACAGCGGCGTGGGCAAACTGTGATGGCACTGCCGCCATCTGTAGCTGTTGTAGCCAAGAATTTTGGATGATTTGAGTGCGCTCTAGTAAATTACGGACGACTGCGCCTAGTTCTTCTAATTCAAACGGCTTTGGCAAATAAACATCGCACCCCAATTGGTAACCACGAACCCGATCTTGGGTTTCATTGCGAGCCGTCAAAAAAACAACAGGTAGTAGACGAAAAGGAGGATGCTGGCGCAGTTGTTGAATCAGTTCATAGCCGTCAACCTGAGGCATGGCAATATCGGTAATGATCAGGTGAGGCTGTTGTTTTTCAACTAGCTTTAGCGCCTCGCGCCCATTACTAGCGACAATTACGGAATAACCCGATAGCCGCAAAAATTCTCCAATCGAGAGGCGAGTACCTTCTTCATCATCCACAACTAGAATGGTCAACGGCATAGGGATTGCAGGCTCAAGTCGCTACTTCTAGCGTAGGCGAAGTTTACAAGCGCTAGCAGACTAGGTGGCTTGAAGTTTAGGGAGAGATACATATTGTTGCGAAAGCTTACATTTTCTCTGCCCAATGACCCTGGTGTTTAATCAAACGCGAGAGCCTACCTTTAAAGTTCCCCGCCCAAAACTCAGTAAACCAGTGTTTTTTGGGCTAGATCCGGCGATCGCCTGCTTCCGTCGTTAGCCCGTGTTGGTGTGACTAGACTCAAAGCGCCGACAACCTGATTTCGCTGGGCAGACCGGGATCTCCCTGAATAACAACCTGTCGCTGGTTAGCGTGCAGGTGGCGCACAAGTTTGTAGACAGTTTCGATATCGTGAGTAGCCCCCATTTTTTCTGCCAAAGACTGAAGCGACAAAGGTTCTTCTGCGGCTTGAAGAATCTGAACCGCTTGCAACTGCAGTTCTAAAACACTAGCGGCTGCTTTCTTGCCCGCTTCAACGCCAGGTTGGTGGTAAGCATTAATGTTTACCAGCGATGCGTAAAGCCCGACTGCGCGTTCATAAAGCGCAATTAGCGCGCCGACGGTATGGGCATTGACTTGGGGAATGGTGAGCGTAATTGACTCGCGGCCATTGTCAAACAGCGCTTGCCGCGTGCCTTGCAAAAAACCAAACAGATAGTCGCCAGAGGTAATCCCTGGTTCAACCTGTACAGACTCACCCTGTCGGTCTTCTAAAACTTCAATGAAGGTGACAAAAAAGCTGGGTACCCCCTCACGCAGTTGCTGAACATAGGCATGTTGATCGGTAGATCCTTTGTTACCGTAAACGGCAATACCCTGGTAAACCACATTGCCGTCTAGATCTTTCTCTTTCCCCAAAGATTCCATCACTAGCTGCTGTAGGTAGCGGCTAAACAGCAGCAGGCTATCTTTGTAGGGCAAAATCACCATGTCTTTTTCGCCCTTGCCGTTGCCAGCGTGGTACCAAGCCAAAGCCAACAAGGCGGCTGGATTTTGGCTGAGTTCGGGAGTCCGCGTTACCCCGTCCATTTGCTTGGCACCGCCTAGAATTGAGCGAATGTCAATACCTTGAAGCGCCGCAGGTAATAAACCCACCGCTGAAAGCTCAGAAGTGCGGCCACCCACCCAATCATGCATGGGGAAGGTGGCTAGCCAGCCCTGACTGTGAGCCATTTTTTCTAGATTGCTGCTAGCGCCTGTGACGGCGATCGCATACTTTGAAAAGTCCAGTCCTTGGGCTTCATATCGATATTTTGTCTCGATCATGCCGTTGCGCGTTTCTTGCGTGCCGCCTGATTTAGAGGTCACGATTACCAGAGTGGTTGATAGACGCTCAGCTAACCGAGATAGCGTTCGATCGATGCCTTCGGGGTCGGTGTTATCGATGAAATGAACTTCTAACGGTGGAAAATCAGGGCCTAGGGCTTGAGCCACAAACTGAGGCCCTAAAGCAGAACCGCCGATGCCAATGGAAAGAATATCGGTAAATTTTTCGCGATCGGGAGGATGAATTACCCCAGTCCGCACTTTGCTAGAAAATTCTTCGATATAGACTAAGGTGTCAATGATGTCTTGGCGAATGATAGACGTAGGTGCCAGATCGGGATCTCTCAACCAATAATGGCCTACCATACGGTTTTCGTCAGGATTGGCGATCGCGCCTGCCTCTAGTGCAGCCATATCCTCAAAGGCTTTGTTAAAGCGTGGCTGCATCTGCTCCACAAATGCCTCATCAAAGCGCATACGGCTGATGTCGAGATAAAACCCCAATCCCGCATCGTAGAATAGCCAGTCTTGGTACCGTTGCCAGAGTGCGGCAGCATCCATAGTGATCTAAACCTATTGTTCTAAGACACTCAACAAGTAGTGTAATGGCTGCAGCTTAGGAAACAATGAGGCGATCGATGGAAAATCGCAACAGGATCTTTAGGATCGCTGGAGAGGGGGAGGTGGAGATGGGGGGAGGTGGAGAAGATGGGAGAGGGGGACGCGGAGACAGGGAGAGGGGGGAGGTGGAGAAGATGGGGGAGGTGGGGGAGGTGAGTGGGTGGGTTGAGGTTTGGAGTCGAAAGGAAACTCCTATCAAGTTTTAAGGAAAGTCCTATCAAAGTTTGAAGTCGAAAGGAAACTCCTATCCCATCCCCTCCTCTCCCCCATCTCCCCATCCCCTCCCCACTCACGCTCAAAACCTTCCTGCCGATCCCCCCTTCTGATAGACTTTTAGGTTGAGATCGGTCTATGAAAACCAACGCAGAATCGGCAGTTTAGAGGAGATATCCCGTGGAAAGTACCCTCGGTTTGGAAATTATTGAGGTTGTCGAACAGGCGGCGATCGCATCGGCTCGGTGGATGGGCAAAGGCGAGAAAGATACCGCTGACCAAGTGGCTGTAGAAGCTATGCGGGAGCGGATGAACAAGATTTATATGCGTGGCAAAATCGTCATTGGTGAGGGTGAGCGGGATGACGCGCCTATGCTCTACATCGGTGAAGAAGTAGGCATTTGTACTCAGCCTGATGCCAAAGAGTACTGCAATCCTGATGAACTCATTGAAATTGATATTGCGGTTGACCCGTGCGAAGGGACTAACCTGGTTGCTTATGGCCAAAATGGGTCAATGGCAGTTCTGGCTATTTCTGAGAAAGGTGGGCTATTTGCAGCGCCTGATTTCTACATGAAGAAGCTAGCTGCTCCCCCCCAGGCGAAGGGCAAAGTAGATATTAACAAGTCTGCTACCGAAAACCTCAAAATCTTGGCTGAATGCCTCGATCGCGGCATTGATGAGCTAGTGGTTGTGGTCATGAAGCGCGATCGCCACACTGACTTGATCAAAGAAATTCGCGAGGCTGGCGCTCGGGTTCGGCTGATCTCAGATGGTGATGTCTCGGCAGCTCTGTCGTGTGCTTTCTCTGGAACTAATATTCACGCGCTGATGGGGATTGGAGCAGCTCCAGAAGGGGTGATCTCGGCAGCGGCTATGCGTTGCTTGGGTGGCCACTTCCAAGGGCAGCTTATCTACGATCCGGCTATTGTCAAAACTGGACTGATTGGCGAAAGCAAAGAAGCAAACCTGAAGCGTTTATCCGATATGGGCATCACTGATCCTGACAAGGTTTATGATGCGAACGAATTGGCTTCTGGCGAAACGGTGCTGTTTGCTGCTTGCGGCATTACCCCTGGCGACCTGATGGAGGGCGTACGCTTCTTCCATGGGGGAGCACGTACTCAATCTTTGGTTATTTCCAATCAATCTATGACGGCTCGGTTTGTCGATACCATTCATATGGTTGAGGCACCCAAAACCCTGCAGTTGCGCTAGGTCAGTTAGCGTTTAGGCAGGGCTGATAGTTCTTGTCCAACGTTCGCTGCTGCCAACCCCTTAAGATGGGAATAGAACGACGCAGCAATGGCTCCCTGGTGGTGTCTAGAGTCGTGCTATTCCCATTTGCCTTTGTAAGAGAAAATTCTATTTGATGGACTTTTGTTGAGTTTTCTTGAGTTACAGTCAGTTTCTTCATAAGTTCAAAAATGCTGGTTTAGTTTGGGCTTCAAGGATTTTTGTCCTGCTCGAACGCTCCGGCTTTTATAAAGCCGAGTTTTAGTCTTAGCTGCGATCGCCCATTGGGCAGTGTGGATAACAAATCTTTGGGAGGAAGAATGAATATTGCCGTTGTCGGCCTCAGTCACAAAACAGCGCCTGTCGAAGTTCGTGAAAAGCTCAGTATTCCAACGCCCCAGACCGCTGATGCGATCGCTCAACTTTGTAGCTACCCTCATATCGAAGAAGTTTGCATCCTAAGCACCTGCAACCGCTTAGAGTTGCACCTGGTGATTAGCGATACCGAGCAAGGCATTCGCGAAGTCAGTCAGTTTTTGGCTGATTATGGCCAGGTACCGCTATCAGAACTGCGGCGGCACTTGTTCATCCTGCTGCATCAAGACGCCGTTATGCACCTGATGCGGGTGGCGGCTGGCCTTGACAGCTTGGTGTTAGGAGAAGGCCAGATTTTGTCACAGGTGAAGCATGCGCATCAATTAGGCCAGCAGCACAAAGGGGTTGGTCGGGTGCTCAGCCGTTTGTTTAAGCAAGCGATTAGCGCGGGCAAGCGGGTACGCACTGAAACCAGTATTGGCACTGGGGCTGTTTCGATTAGCTCGGCGGCAGCAGAACTCGCCTGCATGAAAGTGGGAGATTTGGCTCCCTGCCGTATCGTCATTTTAGGCGCGGGCAAAATGGCTCGCCTTTTGGTGCAGCACCTCATCTCTAAGCGAGCGACGCAAATTACCATCCTCAACCGCTCAATTGAACGAGCCAATTCGTTAGCCGCCCAGTTTGACCAAAGCCCGATTCAAACGGGTACGCTCGATACCATGCTAGAGGTGATTCTAGACGCAGAACTGGTATTCACCTGTACCGCAGCAACAGAACCGCTGATTGCCCGTGACCATTTAGAGGCAAGCTTACTTGCCCCGCGATCGCTGATGCTATTTGACATTGCTGTGCCACGCAACGTTCACAGCAACGTCAATGAACTAAGTAACGTGCAGGCTTTTAACGTTGATGACCTCAAAGCCGTTGTCGCCCAAAATCAAGAAAGCCGTCGCCAAATGGCACTTGAAGCAGAGGCGCTATTAGAAGAAGAAATTGAAGCTTTTGTAGACTGGTGGCGATCGCTCGATACCGTTTCAACGATTAGCAGCCTGCGTAGCAAAGTTGAAGGTATTCGCGAACAAGAACTCGAAAAAGCGCTCTCTCGCCTTGGGTCTGAATTCACTGATAAGCACCAGGCCGTTATTGAAGCGTTGACGCGAGGTATCGTCAACAAAATTCTGCACGATCCTATGGTGCAACTTCGTGCCCAGCGCGATATTGAAGCTCGCCGCCAAGCAATGCAAACTTTACAGGTGCTATTTAACCTAGAAGCGGCTTCGAGCGAAAAATATAGCTAGTCCGGCTAGCAAAAATAGGTAAAACTTTGAGGCGGTTTGTTGGCATTTTGACGAACAAATCGCCTTGAATGTGAGGTACTTAAATTTTGCATTTTGCTGCAGGCGACCTTTTTTTTCAGCGCTGACAAGCTAAATTAAGACTGATGTTCTCACAAATAGCAGCCTTAGAGACGGAGCCAGTTGAGTGATCAGAGCAGCGTGGAAATCAACGGCTTGGATGCGCCTGGGATGGAATAGCTTTCGTACATCAGTTCAAATTTTGCTATGGCTAACTGCTACGGCTGTTGCTGCCGAAACCACGGCCATTGCTGCATCGACGCCCTCTCTGGCTGCAGTCTCTAGTGGCAGGGGTGGGCTGATGCTGGAGCAATCGGCTGTCGCTAAAGAAGCCGATAGCGATTCAGCGGCCAGTAACAATCGACCAAACGGTCTGCAACCTTTCGAGACCACTGTTCGAAATCTGGAAAAAATAGAGGGTCTTTTTACCCTCTACCGAAATGCTGAAAAAGGAACGCTTTATCTGGCCTTATCGCCCCAACAGTTGAACCACAACTATTTGCTGGTTGCCACTTTAGACTCAGGTATTGGTGAAGCCGGACTATTTAGTAGCTGGCCACTCAATGACGCTTTAATTCAGTTTAGACGCGCTCCTAATAACAAGCTTCACCTGGTTGTTCCCAATATTAATTTTCGCCACCCGCCTGATCAACCAGGGGGGCAAGCCCTGTTAGAGCGTTCCTACAGCGACTCCATTCTGGCTGCTTTAAACATCATTAGCATTGAGCCGGAAACGAATGTAATGCTGGTCGATTTAGGCAGTCTGCTGCTAAACAACGATCCGGCCAATATCTTGGCGGCTTTGAGCTGGGGACTGGGTGGCTACAGCCTCAACACCAGCACTTCCTATGTCGATCAGGTGCAGAACTTTCCTTCTAACCTGGAAATTGAGTCGGTTTTGGGCTTTTCAGGCGGCGGCGACAGCTTTTTGTTTTCGGGGTTTGCCAGTATTCCGGATGCTCGTGGATTTAGTCTGCGGGTGCGCTATAGCTGGTCAGACTTGCCAACAAACAATGGCTATCAGCCCCGTTTGGCGGATGAGCGGGTGGGCTATTTTGTCACAGCCTACCAAACGCCTCTAGATAACCGCCGTCAAGACCCCTTCGTGCGTTATATCCAGCGCTGGCATCTAGAAAAGCAAGACCCAACAGCCCAGCTCTCGCCGCCTCGCGAACCGATTGTTTTTTGGATTGAAAATACAGTACCTGAGGATTACCGAGCGGCTATTCGCGAAGGCATTTTGATGTGGAATGCGGCTTTTGAAAAAATAGGTTTTCAAAATGCGATCGAAGTGCGGCAAATGCCAGTTGATGCTGATTGGGATCCGGCAGATATTCGCTACAACACCATTCGCTGGTCAGATTCGTTTCAGCCCTGGGCGGAAGCTCTTGGCCCTGTTCGTGTGAATCCGCTAACGGGTGAAATTTTAGATGCCGATATTATCATTGATGCCAATGTCATTCGCCATTTAACGGGAAGCTATCGGACGTTAGCCAGCAACCTTGATGCCAGCGAACAGTTTTATGGACAGCTCTGTGGGCACCGCTATCAAAGCTATTTAGCGCAGTGGATGCTATCTCAAGCTAACCACTCATTGCCCCAGCTACTAGAGAATCCTCGTCAGCTAGCAGTTGTGCCTGAGGCTTTGCAGCGACAGCTTCGTCAGCGCTGCGTGGGATTGGCAACTGCCCAACAAACTGCGTTTGGGGCTTTGGCGTTGGCAACGCTGCAGCTAGGATCGACCGATCGCTTAGATCTAGATACCTACATTTATCAATATTTGCGGGCACTCACAGCTCATGAGGTGGGGCATACGCTGGGGTTGCGGCACAATTTTCGGGGCAGCTTGATGCTATCACCTGCCGAACTGCACGATCCCAGCATCACCCGATCGCGCGGTTTGGTGAGTTCTTTGATGGACTACTTTCCGATCAACTTAGCTCCACCGGGTATGCCTCAAGGCGACTATTTCCCAATGCGGCTAGGGCCTTATGATGAGTGGGCCATTGAGTATGGCTATAAACCGATTGAGGCGATTCATCCCCAGTTAGAACAGCAGGCGCTTCGAGCGATCGCCAGCCGCATCAACCAGCCTGAACTAACCTATGGCACTGATGAAGACGCCTTCACGCTGCTAGATCCAGAAACTAATGCTTTTGATCTCAGCAATGATCCGCTACAGTATGCCCAATGGCAAATGCAAAATGCCCAGGCTGTTTGGCAGCGTCTAGAAAATGGATATTTGCTGCCTGATGAGAGCTATAGCGTGCTGCGCGATCGCTTTGAAACGGTCTTTAACTACTACTTCAACCAAGCGCTTACCGTATCTAATTATGTTGGCGGTCAGCGGTTCAATCGCCAATATCCCGGCGATGTGGATGGCCGTTTGCCGTTTGAGCCAATTGCCCTCGAAAAACAACAAGCGGCGCTAGAGACTTTACAAACCTATGTGTTTGCGGCAGATGCCTTTAATTTTTCGCCTCAGTTGCTCAACCAGCTAGCCCCCGATCGGTGGTATCACTGGGGTAGCTATGGGCTGGTGGCTCCGCTTGACTATCCCATCTACGACCGGATTTCTTTGTTGCAAGGCATCGTTTTAGTAGACTTGCTTTCGGCGAACCGTCTGTCCCGCATTCAGGAATTAGAATTAAAAGCCAACTCAGCAGAAGTCTTAACGGTGTCTGATCTGTTTGCCAGCCTACAGCAAGGTATTTGGCGCGAACTCGAAGCTGACTCGGTAGAAATAGGGTTGCTCCGTCGAGGCTTGCAGCGACACTATCTTAATATCTTGAGTGGTATGGTGTTGCGTAGCTATAGCCAACCCACAACTTTTTTGGAACTGATTACCGTTGTAGAAACGATGTCGGCTCCTGAAGATGCCCGCGTGATTGCCCGGTATCAGCTCAGGCAGTTAGCGCGCCAGATTGATCAAGTGCTGAGGAAACAAGGCCGTGACCTAGACGTGACAACGCTGGCTCACTTAGAAGATAGTCGTGAACGTATTCAGCAAATTCTTAATGCTCAGCGGGTGGCGCAGTAAGTGTGCGATCTGAAGTGACGTTTGCTCCATGATTGAATCGGTCTGGATTCAAACTAAAATCAAGTCGTTAATGGGTCTTTTTTCGTCAAGGGGCTATGATCGGTCTGGTTGACTAACACTGATTGCTATGGATGACATTCCAGAGGCGCTAAGGGAGAACTCAATGAGCGATCGCAGCGATCGCTCGTTGAATGCTCGCTGGTTTTGGCTGGGGATCGGCACTATGATTGCGATTGGCTTAGGGGCTTTGACCGCTTGGCAAACGGCTTCTTTGAGCCAATCGAATGTCAATGGCACAGTCACTCAAATTGATCCGGCTACTGGAGATGCGGCTAGGGTGTTAGCCCCGGATGCAACGACGTCTGACGCGGCGGCTACAGCCGAGCAAGTCGCGACCGTATTGGGGCACCGAGCTTATCAGGAAGTGCCGCGCGATCGCCTCACCAACGTTGTCGCTGACGGCAGCATCAAACTCCATAAGTCTGCTGCCGCCAAATTTTTAGACATGCAAGCGCAAGCGCGATCGGAAGGTATTTATCTGCGTCCGGTTTCGGGCTTTAGATCTTTTGAAGATCAAGACTACTTATTTTTTCAAGTCAAAGCTGATCGAACGCAGACAGCATCGGTTCGCGCTGAGGTGAGTGCGCCGCCTGGTTACAGCGAACACCACACAGGTTATGCCATTGACATTGCCGATGGTTCCCGACCTGAAACCGATCTCGAAGTGGCCTTCGAGAACACATCGGCCTTTCGCTGGTTGCAAAAAAACGCAGCCCGCTATGACTTTGAACTTTCCTTTCCCAAAGACAATGCTCAAGGCATTAGTTACGAACCCTGGCATTGGCGCTATGTAGGCGATCGCGATAGCCTAGAAACATTCTACAAACAAGAGGCGACTCCTGAGCCGACAGCAGCACCTACCCCCTAATGCGACAAACCACGCTCAATCTTCTGGCTATCAGTGTTTTTGTGATTACAATGGCGAGCCTTTTAGGGCCACTTTTGCAAGTGTCGCCGCTGGTTCCGGCGACCCTAACGGTTGGTTTATTAGGGCTGGTCACTTTTGATCAGCTAGGTTTGGGCGGGCGTCTAGGCGCTATCGTCGTTGACGGTCTCGATCGCACCTCTTCTACCTACCGAGAACGCATCTTGCACCACGAAGCTGGTCATTTTTTGGTGGCTCACCTGCTCGATATCCCGGTGGTTGATTACACCCTTAGCCCTTGGGAAACCTGGCGAAAAGGGTTACCGGGTCTAGGCGGCGTTATTTTTGACACGCAGCCTCTAGAACAAACGCTGGCCCAAGGACAGATTTCAGCTCTGGCCTTAAACCACTTTTGTATGGTCTGGATGGCGGGAATTGCGGCTGAGCAAATTGTTTATGGCTCAGCGATTGGTGGGGATGACGATCGCCAAAAGCTGCGTTCGATGTGCGGCAGCCTGCAGCTAGCCCCCACCCAAACAGCGATGCGAGAGCGCTGGTCACTTCTGCAAGCCAAATCTTTAATTCAGCAGCATCAGACTACCTACTCGGCTCTAATCCAGGCGATGGCTGAACGTCAACCCATGGCGGACTGTCGGCAATTGCTCCAGTCTACGACCGATACCCTATCTCTCTGAGGCGATCGCTTAGCTACTAACAATTTGATTACGACCGGCTGATTTAGCTTTCAGCAGGTTCTGATCGGCTCGCTGTAGCAGTTCCATACCTGATTCTGCTTCGTCGCGGCGTAAGCTAGCCACTCCAATGCTGACGGTGAGCGCTAAAGCTAGCGTTTGATTGACCCTGAAAGGATGCTGACAGATGAGCTGGCAAAGTCTTTGGGCAATCTGAGTGGCTTCTGCCTTGCCCGTGTTAGCCAGAACGATGACAAACTCTTCTCCCCCGTAGCGATAGGGCGTGTCATCAAAGCGCATATTGTGTTTTAAGCGCTCTGCCAGTAGACGCAGCACCTCATCTCCAACCAAGTGCCCATGAGTATCGTTGACGACTTTGAAATAGTCAATATCAATCATCATCAGGCTCAGATCGGCTGCCTTTTCCTGGGCGCTTTTAATTTGCCGAGGCAGTTCCCAGTCAAAAGCGCGGCGATTGCTGATTTGAGTGAGCGAATCGGAAAGGGCAATGGCAGAAAGCAAATTGTTCTCTTGAGAGAGATCGCGGTGCATTTTAGACTGCCGCAAACCTGCTTCAATGTGAGCTTTTAACAGCCGTTCTCCCTCGCTATGGGTCGCTGTGGCGCTAGCCGCCGACAGCCAGAGATAGGCATTCGCTCCTGCTTCTAAAGCGGCAATCGTGCTGCTAATAGGCACCGTCGCCGTTGGCACCGAAGCGGGCTGATGCTCCAATAAGATGCAGTAAATCCAGCCCAGTTGTCCTGCTTGCTTTAACTGGCGACAAAGTTCCCAACTCAGCGGCTGTGTGGCCTCTAGCAGCAAGACATCTGGAGGAGAACTGTAGATTAGTGTCTCGGCTTCACCATAGCTCTGGGCAGTGTTGATTTCTGCCTCCGTCAGTGGGCGAATCCGCTCTAGCGTTTTGTCAGAGAAAGGGCGATCGCCCACTAAAAGCAAGACTGCGGTCATGCGCGCATCAAAAGGCTAATAAAATCATCACACAACAGGCCAGCTTATACAGGCGACAAAAATAGCCTAAAGCTAACAAAGAAGCTCCGCAAAAGCAGCTTTTCGAAGCTAAGAAAGACCATGAGCCGATTGATTGCTGCACTCTAATAGCCCAAGCAATCGGCGAAGAAATTCCCCTGGCTGGAGATTTCTAGACAGCACGGCAGGATTGAGGTCTCAGCGTCTACACTTAGAGGTGAGTCCTGACAATAGGCCAACAGGCTAAAGTGCAACAGGTAAGTACTGGGGGCGGGCAGAAGGCCGCTTCCTTGTCTTCAAGGTCAGATTCCCTGGCTCCGGAATCCTACGGTACTGGTTTAAGTAGAATCAAGACAACTGAGAAAATGCCAATATTTTCAGGACTAAACTATTTGGCGATCGCCCGCTTACTTTAAGCCAGTCTGCCCAGCCTGCTTTGAGTTAAATCTATATCCTTAAATATCTGATTGAGGCGCTTGCCTTTAGCTTGAGCTTTCTAGGGGATATCGTTCAGAATAGAAATCTAAAAAATTACATCCAAAGCTGTTCATGCCTGTTTCTCGCTCCCAGTCTCAACCTCATATGCTAAGCGGTGCAGAGATTCGTCAAAAGTTTCTGTCTTTTTATGCAGACCGTGGACACAAGGTACTGCCTAGCGCTTCGTTAATTCCTGAAGACCCAACGGTTTTACTGACGATCGCGGGCATGTTGCCGTTTAAACCCATTTTTTTAGGGCAGCGACAGGCCGATTATGAACGCGCCACCTCAGCTCAAAAATGTATTCGCACCAACGACATCGAAAATGTCGGTCGTACGGCGCGACACCACACTTTTTTTGAAATGCTGGGCAACTTCAGCTTTGGTGATTACTTTAAAGAACAGGCGATCGCTTGGGCTTGGGAACTTTCGACTCAGGTTTTTGGTTTATCGCCTCACCAGGTAGTCGTCAGCGTTTTTGAAGAGGATGACGAAGCGTTTGCTATCTGGCGCGATCAAATAGGCATTGCAGCCCATCGCATTATTCGGATGGGAGCCGCAGATAATTTTTGGGCAGCGGGGCCAACGGGGCCATGTGGGCCGTGTTCTGAGCTGTACTATGACTTTTATCCAGAGCAAGGAGATGAGGCGATTGATCTAGAAGATGACAGTCGCTTTATCGAGTTCTACAACCTGGTGTTTATGCAGTACAACCGGGATAGCGAAGGAACTTTAACACCCTTGCAGAATCAAAACATTGATACAGGGTTGGGTCTAGAGCGCATGGCCCAGATTCTGCAAAAAAAGCCCAATAACTACGAAACCGACCTGATTTTTCCCATTATTCAAGCCGCCGCCGCGATCGCTGATCTTGACTATACCCAGGCTGATGAATCGGCTCAGGTATCGCTGAAGGTAATTGGGGATCATGTGCGGGCAGTTACGCATCTAATTGCAGATGGGGTAAAAGCCTCCAACGAAGAACGCGGCTATGTGCTGCGACGTCTGATTCGCCGCGTTGTCCGTCATGGCAGACTGCTCGGCATTGAGCAACCTTTTACCGTGAAAGTTGCCGAAGCGGCGATTGACCTGATGGCAGCAGCTTATCCCAACCTCAAAGAGCGGGAAGTCGCTATTAAAGCCGAACTAGAGCGCGAAGAAAAGCGTTTCCTCGAAACCCTCGATCGCGGCGAGAAGCTCTTGGCTGAGACGATTGCTCAAGCAATGGCCACCCAGCAGTCGCAAATATCTGGCGCAGATGCTTTCATTCTTTACGATACCTATGGCTTTCCAGTCGAGCTAACCGAAGAAATTGCTGCCGAGCAGGGGCTTGGCGTTGATTTGGCCAGCTATCAAGCTGAGATGGCTCAGCAAAAGGCGCGATCGCGGGCGGCGCATGAAACGATTGATCTAACGGTTCAAGGCAGTCTAGATAAGCTGGCTGAGCATGTTCACTCAACTGAGTTTTTGGGCTATAGTGCCTCAGCGGCTGAAACCCAGGTTGAGGCGGTTCTGGTTGCTGGTAAGGCGGTTGAGCAGGCCAAAACGGGGACTATGGTACAGGTGGTGCTGTCTCAAACGCCGTTTTATGCGGAGTCTGGCGGGCAAATTGGCGATCGCGGCTACCTCTCAGGCGACAATTTGCTGATCCGCGTTGAAGATGTCAAAAAAGAAGGTGATATTTTTGTCCACTTTGGCCGGGTTGAGCGGGGGCAAGTTGGCATCGGCGATCGCGTCTCAGCTCAGATTGATCGTGCTTGTCGTCGTCGTGCCCAGGCCAACCACACCGCCACTCATCTGCTACAAGCAGCGCTGAAAAAAATTGTAGATAGCTCCATTTCTCAAGCAGGCTCATTAGTCGATTTTGATCGCCTCCGCTTTGACTTCAACTGTCCACGGGCGCTCACGGCTGAAGACTTACAGCAAATAGAAGAACAGGTCAATACCTGGATTGCCGAAGGCCATCAAGCGGATGTAGTGATTTTGCCGATTGATGACGCCAAAGCCAGGGGAGCCGTCGCCATGTTTGGCGAAAAATATGGCGACGAAGTGCGCGTTATCGATTTTCCTGGGGTTTCGATGGAGCTGTGTGGCGGTACCCATGTGAGCAACACCGCTGAAATTGGCGCTTTTAAGATTACTTCTGAATCTGGCATTTCTGCTGGCGTGCGCCGGATTGAGGCAGTTGCGGGGCCAGCAGTACTCGACTACTTGAACCTGCGAGATCAGGTGGTGCGAGAACTCAGCGATCGCTTCAAAGCTAAACCCGAAGAACTACCTGAACGCATTGCTAACCTTCAAGCTGAGCTAAAGTCGGCTCACAAAGCGATTGACACCCTCAAATCAGAATTGGCTCAGGCAAAGTCAGCCCAACTGGTGAGTGATGCCAAATCTTTGGGCGACTTCAAAGTTCTCGTTTCTGCCCTAGAAGGGGTGGATGCTGAAGCTTTGAAAGGGGCTGCCGAGCGACTGCTGCAAAAGTTGGGTGAAGGGGCGGTTGTGTTGGGTTCTGTCCCTGAAGCCGATAAAGTGAGCTTGGTAGCAGCCTTTAGTCCGGCTGTGGTCAAAAAAGGACTCCAGGCTGGTAAATTCATTGGCGCTATTGCTAAGCTTTGCGGCGGCGGCGGCGGCGGGCGACCTAACCTAGCTCAAGCGGGAGGACGTCAGCCAGAAAAACTAGAAGAAGCCTTGGCGATCGCTTCTCAACAGTTGCTAGAAGCCCTAGCCCCCTAATCCGTAAACTTTTGCGACCAAACGGGCAAATGGGTCGCTTTTGGGTACGTTGTCCCATACAGTCAGGGGCAACTGCCAAGCGTGTAGAGAAGCGATCGCGCTTTTGAGCCAATCGGCCTGATTGCTAAAGACTGAGGGCAGCAGGCAGAAGGAAAGCTTCTCTGTCAGCGGCTTTCAGCGATTGCGGTGTCTCAGTGCTTGTGGCTACAGTTATAACTGAATCAATGCTTAAGTTGGAACCTGTGAGATTTAGTGAGATTTTTAGGAAGTTTTTGCGCAAAATAACAACAATAGTCTGTGGAACTTTCTAGGTCAGCCGATTTAGAAAGCTTGGTTTAGTGGACGAACTTTTTCGGAATTCTATACCCATGGGGCAGCGAGACGATCTACCAAATCAACCGGAAGCGTCTACTCAAGATCCGGCAGCTATCCTTAGGGAACTGCGGCAAGATTTAGATCGGTTTCAACAACAGTTCTCTGGGCAGCTTTTGCAGGATATTGACCAATTGCAAGCCCGCAAGTCTAGGTTGATGCAGGACATTGAGGATCTAGAAGCTGATTATGAAGCTCTACAAGCGGACTATCAGGCTTTACAGACCCATCAAGAAGTGGCGCTTTCTAAACAACAGCAAGCCCAGCAGCAAGTTTGGGCTAAGCGTTTAGCGCAAGCGCTGGCCAGCCACCTGCAAACTCAGCTTTCGCAGACTGTCTACACGGCTGCGCTCGAATCGCGCGATCGCGACTTGCCGACCGCCGTTTCGCCTGATGCTTACCGCTCAACTCACAACATTCATCAATTACTCACTTCGCTCGACTCAAGTTTAAGCAGCACCCTGCAGTCGCTACAGCAAGATCTCAACAGTTATCAAAGCGGACTGAATCGCCAGATCAGTCGCATGCACTCGCTGGAAAAACAGGGAGAAGTGATTTTAGAAGCCCTGGTAGGGCGGCTCAACCAAAAGCTACAGCAGCAAATTAACCACCTACAAGCTTCTGCCGCTGAAGGGTACGGGCAGGCTGCGGCTGACAACTTAGATTGGTCAGCAAAGCCAGTAAACGGCAGTTCACAGCGGCATCAAGACTTTCCCCTGTCTCCTCGCCAGCTTTCTCGCTTTCAAAAGGGGCTAGCGCTCATTTTTATGTCTACGCTAGCGCTGTCCTTCCACAACGTTTTAGTCAAGATTATTGGGGGCGGAGCGCGGTTATTTAACTGGCTACCGATTGACCAAATACTACCGCTGAATGTCCCCAATGCGTTGTTGCTGCTGTTTTTGCGTATGCTGGTCGTGCTGCCGCTGATGGGGCTAATTGCCCAGCAGCTTTATCCGCCTGTGTGGCAGGAATTGAGCCAGTTTTTATCAGGACGCGATCGCCGGGCGGTTTTTCAAGTGATCGGCAGCGGTTTCTTTTTGTTCACTTCTCAAATCTTGATTTACAAGTCAATTCCTGAAATTGGTCCTGGTGTAGCGGTAACGCTGCTCTTTATGTATCCGCTCATTACGGTGCCTTTGGCTTGGTTTTTGTTTGGCGATCGCCCGACTGCCCTGCGAGGAATGGTCATGGTTGCGATCGCGATGGGAATTTGCATGGTGTCTTGGCCAACCATCAATAGCTATGTATTGGCTGGGGGAAGCATTTCACCGTGGGGCATAGGAGCCGCCCTGCTTTCGAGCGTTGCCTTCGCCCTCTATCTCATTTCAATGCAGATCAGCTTTCGTAAACTGCATCCGGTGCCCGTGACGCTAATGCAATTTACAACGATTTTGGTGTTGACCGGGGTAGTGGTGGCGATACTGTCAGTCTCTCAGGCGTTAGGTTTTGCAGTGTTAGGAGCCCGTCTAGAACCGCCGACCCAAGCTTCTGCTTTGGCGATCGCTGTTTTGCTGCTAGGTGTTTTAACGCTGGTGGGCTATTTGTTCAACAACTATGGCGTTCGCTTGATGGGCGCTGCTAAAGCCTCTATCGTTGCTTCAAGCGGGCCAGTGGTCACCGCTGTGCTAGCTGCTGTCATTACCCCTGGTATTCAAACCCATTTACAGCTGATTGAATGGGTGGGGATTTTGCTGGTGACGCTAGGCGTAGCGGCGCTCAGCTTCGAACGTATGGCTGTTAAACAGAAGCCAGTCGCTCCCACCCTGGCCGCCAGAACTCGCTAGCCTGGTAAATTAAAGAAATTGATTAAAACGGAGAGGGAGGGATTCGAACCCTCGTTACCCGGTTAGGATAAACAGCATTTCCAGTGCTGCGCCTTCAACCACTCGGCCACCTCTCCAAAGGTGCAATATTTTATTTTCCGCACTGAATCGATATCGTATCAGAAATTCAGCCCTGCCGCACAGAAAATCTCAGATTTACACTTCGCCGACCGCTATGATCGAAGCGTGTTGTTGAGGTTGACCTGATTGTAATTCATGACTGATTTTTATACTGTTCGTGTTCATCATCGTCAAAAAGGGACTGATTACACCCTAAAAGTGCCTGATAACCGCTACATTTTGCAGACTGCCGAAAATCAGGGCGCTGATTTGCCTTTTGCCTGCCGTAACGGTGCTTGCACAAGCTGCGCAGTGCGTATTTTGTCGGGTGAGGTGCATCAACCAGAAGCCATGGGTCTTTCGCCTGATTTGCGGCAGCAAGGCTATGCTCTACTTTGTGTTAGCTATGCTCGCTCTGATTTAGAGGTTGAAACCCAAGACGAAGACGAAGTTTACGAACTGCAGTTTGGCCGCTACTTTGGTAAAGGGAAGGTTCGCTTTGGCCTGCCCCTAGATGAGGATTAGTGTTTTTGCTGGCGATTGGGTTTTAAGCCCAAGCTAAATTAGCCTGATTGCGCCCAAACAGAACTCATTTCTGGTTTTGAGATTTTGATTTTGAGCTAAGCCGATGTTGCGATCGCGCCTTTGGGGCTTTCTTTTGGTTTGTTTGTTCAGCGGCTATCTGGGCGGCTGCCAAGGGATAACCCCTCCCTTAGAAAACAGTTACCAGAGCCAAGTAGATTATGTAGTCAGTGGCCAAGCGATCGCTTTAACCACTCCGATTGGGTCTGATCCGGCGATTGATCAAATTCGGCTAGCAGGCATTCAAGCGCCTGATTTAGAACAAACTCCTTGGGGAGAAGCCGCCCGCCAACGCCTACAAGAACTGGTGGAAAAAGCTGCGGTTCGTTTAGAGCTAACCAGCCTTGAACCAGATGCCTATCAGCGCCTTTGGGCCTATGTCTGGCGCGATCGCCAGTTGATTAACCAGCAGTTGGTCAATGAAGGCTATGTACTTGTAGACTTAGACAGCTTAGCCCATTCTCCCTATGAGCAATCCTTCAGACGGGCGCAAGAACGTGCCCGCTTGGTCGGAGTGGGTATTTGGCAGCCTGATCAGCCTCTGCGGCTAACGCCAACAGAATTTCGCCAACAGCAATCTCATCCCTAGTGCAATGATGACGCCAACAGAACGACAGCGCCTACTAGAAATTGCCACAGAGGCCGCTTTGGCAGGTGGAGCAGTGCTACAGCACTATTGGGGACGGCTGAAGCAGGTAGAAGAAAAAGGCCGCGCCGATAACCTTGTCACTGAAGCTGATAAAGCGGCTGAAGTAGAAGTATTGGCTGTGCTACAGCGCCACGTCCCGGAACATGCCATCTTAGCCGAAGAATCAGGAGCCAGAGGCAGGGCTGAAAGCGACTACCTGTGGGCTATTGATCCGCTAGACGGCACCACCAACTATGCCCATCAGTATCCTTTTTCGGCGGTATCGGTTGGCCTCCTTTTTCAAGGTCAACCCGTAGTCGGGGCTATTTTTGATCCTTTTCACAAAGAGTTATTTAGAGCTGCTCAAGGCTTAGGCGCTACACGCGATCGCCAACCCATTCACGTTTCAGACACAACTGATTTAGCCAGGAGTCTGTTAGTAACTGGATTTGCCTACGATCGCCGCGAAACCGCAGACAACAATTACGCTGAGTTTTGCCACTTCACCCATTTGAGCCAGGGGGTTCGACGCGGTGGTGCTGCCTCTTTAGATTTGGCTTACGTGGCCTGTGGGCGTTTGGATGGCTACTGGGAGCGGGGCTTGTCTCCCTGGGATTTAGCCGCTGGGGTTGTTTTAGTCAAAGAAGCGGGCGGAAAAGTCACTGCTTATGACCAAAGCCCCTTTGATATTTTCTCCGGTCGAATTTTGGCAACCAACGGTCATTTACACGACTCGATGAGTCAGGAACTCAACCGGATCAAGCCCCTCTCTCAGTTTGCACCCGTACCCAGCTAAACCAAGTACCCACAAGAGTCTGGTGCAAACTGAAGAACCGAGGATACACTGAGATTATTAAGCTGGACTCACTCAGCCAAGGGATTATCGCTAACAGCCTATGAAGATTGACAAAGGGCTTTTTCAATTAGATTTCACCGATCACCATGCCGTTTTGGGGCTACCTGTAGATGCAGATGCTAAGCAGGTACGTAAGCGCTATCTCAAAATTGCGCGTAAGCTACACCCCGATAGCTTTGCCAGTGCTAGTGAAATTGAGAAGAAACAGGCTAGCGAATTTCTTTCTAAGCTAGTGAACCCAGCTTATGAAAAACTGAGCCAGGAAAAAGAATTCACTGAGTACAACATTGTGCTACAGCTCAAAGGTCAGCAGCTCAAACAGCAACCTGATACCTGGCAAGTAGACGGTGCTGCTGCCCGCCAAATGCTGACCAGCAGCAACATTGAGCAACTCTATACAACTAGCCTCAAGTCTTTAGCAGAACAACAATACGAGACTTTAGAAGCAACGCTTGAGCTAATCGGCCAACTTAGCGAATTGAACCTGGTTTACCTGATGCGCAAAGCCGCAGAAGGTCAGCCAGCTACCCGACCTCAGGCTTCTTCGCAGGCAGCGTCAGCAACTTCGCAGTCGCCTGCTTCGAGCCAATCCACTCAAACCCCGGCGACTCCTACAACCCCTCGGCGGCGGCAAAACGTCATTGAGAGTTACCTCAACCGCGCCAAAGAATTTGAAGACAAGCAAGACTATAACCGAGCTATTTTGGAACTGCGCGAAGCCCTACAGTCACACCCTAAAAATGCACGCTGCCACCACCAGCTAGCTGGGGTTTATATGCGTAAAGGGCAGCCTAAAATGGCTAAAATTCATTTAGCCAAAGTAGTTGAGTTAAGTCCTGAGAGCGATTTGGGCAAAAGTGCGCAGCGGCGCTTAGATAACCTTGAACCTAAATCAATCAGTGGTCGCCAAGAGGGCAGCAAAGGCAGTGAGCGCCAGCAACCTGCTAGCAAAACGCGCGGTGGACTCTTTGGATTGTTTGGTGGAAAGAAAAACTAATGGTTTATCAAACCCCCTCTGGGGCGCGGGATCTTCTACCGCTAGACGTGATTCAAAAGCTCAGTATTGAGCAGCAACTAGATCAGGTTTTTCAGCGCTGGGGGTATCACCGTATTATCACTTCGACGGTTGAACATCTCAGCACTTTGATGGCGGGTGGCGCGATTAATCAATCAACGGTGATTGAGCTGCAAAGTCCCCATTCAGAGCCGCTGGGGTTACGACCTGAGCTAACGGCTTCGATCGCACGAGCGGCGGTAACGCGGATGGCCGATATGACGCATCCGCAGCGGCTCTACTACAACGCCAATGTTTTTCGTCACGCAGACAAAGGCAGTCATGGCGGCCAGCAAGAATATTATCAAGCTGGCGTAGAACTGCTGGGAACCGGGGGTAATCTGGCAGATGCAGAAGTTTTGCTGTTGTTGGCAGACTGCCTCAGTAGCTTGAATCTCCATGCTTGGCATGTTGTGTTAGGAGATGCTGGCTTAACGCAGTCTATGCTCATGCCTTTTCCGGCCAGTGTGCGGCAGCAAGTGCGGCAGGCGATCGCCCAACTTGATCGGGTTGCCATTGAAACTTTGCCCTTGAGTGCAGAACTACGGCAGCGCGCCCTGTTTTTATTAGACCTGCGCGGCAAACCAGAGGATGTACTGCAAGCTGTTTCGCAGCTATCCTTAACTGCCGAGCAGCAAGAAACGGTGATGGCGCTGAAGTCGCTGATAGCCGTTTTGCAAGAAACGGCTCAGACGGCTGAAGGTAAGGCGGCGGCTATTCCTTCTTTGGTGCTAGACCTGAGCTTGCTAAAGCCGTTTGATTATTACACAGGCATTGTCTTTGAAGTTGTTGGCGATACTGAATTAGGCCGTCAAGTAATTGGCCAGGGGGGGCGTTACGACAACCTGTTGGGCGTCTTTCATCCGGAAAAGCGTTCTTATCCGGGAATTGGGTTTTCGCTCAATATCGAAGCGCTACAGCAGGTACTTGCGGCTCGGCGTCAATTGCCCCAAGAATTACCTGCGGCTGACTGGCTGGTGGTGCCAACAGCCCCTCAAGCCGCCGCCGCCGCCTTTGCCCATGCCCAAAAGATCCGAGCGGCAACCAATTTGGTGCGAGTAGAAGTTCACTTGGCTGAACCGACTGCGCCTGAAGTCATTCGAGACTTAGCGCGATCGCGGCAGATTAGCCGGATTGCTTGGATTCCGGTATCTGGTTTGCCGGAAATCGAAGCACTCAATTAGGCTGGTAGGGTAGATTAATCTAAATTAATCCAGTTGTTAGTTAAAAGCGAGAAAGACTGTGCCGCATACTATCGTCACCAACGTTTGCGAAGGCGTTGCCGACTGCGTTGACGCTTGCCCGGTTGCCTGCATTCATCCCGGCCCTAGCAAAAATACCAAAGGAACAGACTGGTACTGGATCGATTTTGCCACCTGTATCGATTGTGGTATTTGCCTGCAAGTTTGCCCGGTTGAAGGGGCGATTCTACCAGAAGAAAAACCAGAACTGCAAAACACACCAACCTAACTGCTAGGCGAAGGTTTGCCTAAATTCTTGTCCAAACAATAGAAAAAATTCCAGGACGGCGAGGGTAGCCTGTAGCTCCTTCCAAGTTGTGTAACCTACTCAAGGCCGTGACTTTTACCGATCACCCAGTGGCGTCGGAAAAAACGCGACAGGCTAGATTCCTCTAGCGTTAAGCAAATGGGTCGTCCGTGAGGACAGGTGCGAGGTTGGCGAGTTTGCTGCCACTGGTTGAGCAAGGTTTGCATTTCAGGCTGGCTCAACGGTGAGCCATTGCGAATGGCGGTGCGGCAAGCGGTGGCGACTAAAGCGGCTTCTAGGCTACCGCCTAAGCTTAACTCGACGAGCGCCTCGGCGCAGTCTTCCCGGCAGGCTAGCGCCGCTGGTATGCCGCGCACCGCCCAGAGGTTTTCGCCAAAAGGTTCGATGGGTAAGGCTAGCGCTTGCAACTGTTGTACCTGAGCCGGGGTTAAATGGGGCAAAACGATGGCAGGTTCTTGGGGAACGATCTGCCAGCGATCGCAAAGTTGCTCATACAGCACCCGTTCGTGGGCAATATGCTGCTCAATTAGACAAATGCCCGTGGGCGATTCAGCCAAGATATAGCGACCATGCACTTGAGCGATCGCCTTTAGGCCGTCGGCTTTTGCGATTGCATCGGCCACCATTTGGCGCGAGCTACCGTAAACTCCTTCAGCTTCCGCCGCTTTAATCACCTGATCGATGCGGCTGTGGGTAGATGTTTCTAAAAGCTGATAAGGTGCCAAACGTAAGCCCTGATCGATGGCCTCGGTAATTTGCGTTTGCCAATGGGCTAGATGGTGCAAATAAACCACTGACTTAGCCGGATGGCGGTTCCAGTCAATGTAAGTAGGGGCAATTTGTAAATGTACAAAGCAAACCGGATAGCGATCGCGCGGCAGCAAGCGCTGAAAACAGCGAACCAAAGCTTGTTCTAGCTCTGGTATATGAATGATGCGACCATTGAGCGCCACTTTAACCCAGTCAGGACGGCGACGATGGCAGCGATCGGGTAAGCCCATCAAAACAGCAGCCTGTTCTAGCGCGATCGCTGTTTGGTCGTTTTCTACCGGATTTGCCTGATCAGTAGGAGCCACTAGGGGCCAGATCACTTCGCGCAAATCAGCAGGTTCAGTTTCGCGCAGCAGTTGCGGCAAAATGGCTTTAGCCGACGTTCCGGGCCAAAGCGTAAACCAGGGGCGATCGCGCTGCTCTACCTGCCAGGTTACTTGGGGATGGCAAAGCGCTAACTGCTGCACCGTTAGCTGAATGGCTCGCAACTGCTGAGAAGGGCTAGGTAAACTCTCTCGGCGGGTAGGCCAGTTCTGAAACAAATTAGCGACTGTAACAATCGTGCCAGGTGCGATCGCAAGGGTGTTTAGCTCAGTTGCAAGCCCTTGGCGATCGTAGATAGCCTGCCAGCCTGCTATCGCTGTAGATTGCCGACTGCAAATGGTTAAATCTGCTAGCTGAGTTAGGCTATGGAGCGCCTCTCCTCGAAAGCCCAAACTGTGAATGGCCCACAAGTCGTCCTGGGTGCGAATTTTGCTGGTGCTATGAGGTCTAGCGGCTTGTTTTAGGTCAGCTAGCGTCATGCCCTGCCCATTATCAACCACGCGAATACATCCCGACTCTGGCCAGACAGAAATGACCAGCCGAGTCGCTTGGGCATCTAACGCATTTTCGACCAGTTCACGCACCACTGCCGCTGGCGAGTCAATCACCTCTCCGGCGGCAATTAGATGAACCAACTCAGTAGAAAGTGGCTGAATTTGTGAAATCACACGCTGCCTGCAATCCCTGTGCCCTTTTCTCAGGGTAGCGCAGCCAACTGTTTCGCACGGGGCTAGGGCAGCGCGGCTCAGCACAAAGATAGAGAAATCTCGCCTGTGGCTATAAATTGTGCCCTATGGCACAGCCCTATACCAGAAAGCGGCAATAATTCAATTTATCAGGAATAAAATTTTACACAAAGCCAGCCTGTTTTGTTAAGTTGCAGATAGACCCATTAAGTTTTCTGCCCGCCCAAACTGCTAGGAGAGCCTACTTATGTTTCCAAAGCCTGACCCGCTCAAGGCTCACTCTCGGGTATACGATCTCAAGCTGCGTTTAGATTGGGGTGAGCCAGCCCTGACCATTATTGATGTGCGCGAACGGCAGCTATTTTTGCAGGCTCGGATTTTAGGCGCTGTTTCCATGCCAATGGCCGTTTTAGTAGACAGTGCCCAGGCTAGCTTGGAACCTGAACGCGACCTCTACGTTTACGCCGAAACCGACGAAGAAGCGGCTGAAGCCGTTGCCCGTTTGCAGTCGGCTGGCTTTCAAAATGTTTCTTTGTTGCGTGGGGGAGTTGCTGCTTGGAAAGCAGTGGGATTTCCCATTGAATCTTCTGGAAACCGGGCAGCTTAGGCAGCAGAGGCGGCTTTTCCATAGGCTGCCGACGGTGCTGTGGGGAAAAAGCGGAGCTGGTGTTGGGTAACAGCGGCACGTACACGGGCTCCTACAGGTAAACGAGCGGTGGTACGGGCGTGTAGCATCCGATTAGAGGGTGTTTTCAAGCAGTATTTGTATTCTCGTCCTAGAAAGTGGCGATCGCGTACCAAAAGGGGTGCTTGCTCATCTAGCTCAATTTGCAAATCTTCTTGCCGAATCATGATCTCGCCGTAGTCGGCTTCTGTTTCCAAGCTGGTACTAATTTCAAATTGACCTACTTCGGTTTCCCACAGTTGGCCTCGGCGCTGGGCGGGAATAAAATTGGCCTGCGTAACAAACTCAGCGACAAAGCGAGAAGCGGGTTGGCGATAAATTTCTTCTGGCGTGCCCACCTGCTCAAGCTGACCTTGACGCATCACCGCCATCCGATCCGAAATGGCGAGGGCTTCTTCTTGGTCATGGGTAACAAAAATACCAGAAGCGTTGATGCTTTTAAGAATATCGCGCACTTCCTGCCGTAAATAGAGCCTCACCTGCACATCTAAATTACTAAAAGGTTCATCCAGCAAAATTAGAGACGGTCGGGGGGCTAGCGCTCTGGCTAGGGCAACGCGCTGCTGCTGACCGCCCGATAGCTCGTGGGGATAGCGCTGCTCCAGCCCACTTAGCCCGACTAGGGCGATCGCCTCTTGAGTTCTCTGCCCACACGCTGACTTGCTCAAACACCCTTGTCGGGCTAATGGCTTAAGGCCAAACAACACATTCTCAGCGACGCTCAAATGTGGGAACAAAGCATAGTCTTGAAACACAATGCCCACGCCCCGGTGTTCCGGTGCGATCCACCGACCCGCGGCACACACCGTTTGATTTTCTAGTTCAATTACCCCTTGTTGAGGACGCTCGAAACCAGCAATGACTCGTAGCAGCGTAGTTTTGCCACAACCCGAAGGCCCCAACAAACTCAGAAGTTCGCCTTTATGCAACTGCAAATTAGCTGCTTCAACTGCATTAGGGCCAGACCGTCCGTAGCGCTTGGTGATGTTCTCTAGGCGCAGAATGGGCGGTTGCTGTAAGGTCTGAGTGGGTGGAACCTCTGATTTAAGCAGCATTGATTTAGAAAAAGTGGAGGGTTTGATGAAATAAAAACTTTGAACGATGAAGTTAGTTCTGAGCTGGTTTTTATTAAAGCTGGTCTTTATTGAAAGTTTTACTCATTAGAGTGTTTAGTTGCTCAAGACCCATTTTAAGATCTTTTCACCGTAGCCGCGAGATATTTTAGCCTATGCGATCGCTGCTACGGTTTGCTATTGGCTCATTAGGGTTGATTGGAGCAAAATTTTTTCACTGAGATCATCCGGTTAAATTCAAGCCAGAACCGGATTCATCATGCGGCTTCTAACCAGAGCGGCGAGTTTGTTTCCTTGCCTTTTGCTGCGACTGACTTTCAATTGATTAAGTTATAGGGTCAAGCGTCAAAGCTAAAGACATCGAGCGCCAGCCTAAAGATCTCCATTGCTGCCCTGAACGGCGGCTGCTGAAGGGCTAGACAAAAGCAAAGTCAGCAACTCGAGATGAAATCGTCGAATAACGATCAGCGATTAACCAAGAAAGCCACTAAAATAGTTTGGATTTTCAAAAGCCGATAAAGTCTATGCCCCGTCGCGACGACCTCCACAAAATTCTGCTAGTTGGCTCAGGGCCAATTGTCATTGGCCAAGCCTGTGAGTTTGACTATTCAGGCACCCAAGCTTGTAAAGCACTGCGAGAAGAAGGTTACGAGGTCGTGTTGGTGAACTCTAATCCAGCCACCATTATGACGGATCCAGAAATCGCCAGCCGCACCTATATTGAGCCGCTGACGCCAGAACTGGTTGAAAAAGTAATTGCTAAGGAGCGACCAGACGCCTTATTACCCACAATGGGAGGGCAAACAGCCCTGAATATTGCCGTTACGCTGGCGAAAAGCGGCATTTTAGAGCAGTACGGTGTTGACCTAATCGGAGCCAATTTAGCAGCGATTGAAAAAGCTGAAGATCGCAAGCTCTTTAAGGAGGCGATGGAGCGCATTGGGGTAGGCGTTTGTCCCTCTGGATTGGCAGAAACCATGGATGAGGCCAAAGCGATCGCGGTTCAAATTGGTAGCTACCCGCTGATTATTCGTCCTGCCTTTACGATGGGGGGATCCGGGGGGGGAATTGCCTATAACCAAGAAGAATTTGAAGAAATCGCTCAGTCTGGTCTTGACGCCAGCCCAGTTTCGCAGATTTTGATCGAACAGTCACTTTTAGGCTGGAAAGAGTACGAGCTGGAAGTGATGCGCGACCTGGCGGATAACGTCGTCATTATCTGCTCTATTGAAAACCTAGATCCAATGGGAATTCATACCGGAGATTCCATTACAGTAGCTCCGGCGCAAACCTTAACCGACAAAGAGTATCAGCGGCTGCGAGATTACTCAATCAAAATTATTCGAGAAATTGGCGTAGAAACTGGCGGATCTAACATTCAGTTTGCGGTCAATCCCGAAAACGGTGAGGTGATCGTGATTGAGATGAATCCACGGGTGTCGCGGAGTTCGGCGCTGGCTTCAAAAGCTACCGGATTTCCGATCGCTAAGTTTGCGGCTAAGCTCGCCGTTGGCTATACGCTAGATGAAATTCCCAACGACATTACCCAAAAAACGCCTGCTAGTTTTGAACCCACTATTGACTACGTCGTCACCAAGATTCCGCGCTTTACCTTTGAGAAATTTAGCGGTGCCAAGCCAATTCTGACGACGCAGATGAAGTCTGTTGGTGAGGCGATGGCAATTGGCCGTACCTTCCAAGAATCTTTTCAAAAGGCGCTGCGATCGCTGGAAATTGGTCGCGCTGGCTGGGGCTGCGATCGCCACGAAAAGCTACCAACGCTAGCGCAAGCGCGGGCTAATCTGCGGACGCCCAACCCCGATCGCATTTTTACTTTGCGTCATGCCTTGCAATTGGGTATGTCGGTTGCAGAAATTTATGAGCTAACCGGGATTGACCCTTGGTTTCTAGACAAGCTCAAAGGGTTATTAGATACCGAGAAATTGCTCAAGCGCACACCTTTGCCAGACCTCACACAGGCGCAGCTTTGGGCTATTAAGCAGCAGGGCTTTAGCGATCGCCAAATTGCCTATGCCACCAAAACCACCGAAGATGCGGTGCGTACCTACCGCAAATCATTGGGAGTCGTGCCTGCCTATAAAACGGTCGATACCTGTGCGGCTGAGTTTGAAGCTTACACTCCTTACTATTACTCCACCTACGAAGCCGAAAACGAAGTTACCCCTTCAGAACGTCGTAAAGTGATGATTTTGGGAGGCGGGCCTAATCGCATCGGCCAGGGAATTGAATTTGATTACTGCTGCTGTCATGCCTCCTTTGCGCTACAGGATGACGACTTTGAAACCATCATGGTCAACTCCAACCCCGAAACGGTTTCGACTGACTATGACACCAGCGATCGCCTCTATTTTGAGCCGCTCACCAAAGAAGATGTGCTCAACATTATTGAAATGGAGCAGCCAGAAGGCATCATTATTCAATTTGGCGGACAGACACCGCTCAAGCTGGCTGTGCCCCTGCAGCAGTACTTAGCGGCGCTCGACGAAACCAATCCAACCCAAATTTGGGGCACCTCACCAGATTCTATTGATATGGCTGAGGATCGAGAGCGCTTTGAGCAAATCTTACGTGAACTCGATATTTTGCAGCCGCCCAATGGCATTGCCCGTAGCTACGACGAAGCGCTACGCATTGCCCAAAAAATTAAGTATCCAGCCGTGGTACGACCGAGCTACGTCCTTGGTGGCCGAGCAATGGAAATTGTTTACTCTGACCAAGAGCTAGAGCACTACATGACCTATGCGGTGGAAGTAGAACCCGAACATCCCATCTTAATTGATAAGTTTTTGGAGAATGCCATTGAGGTAGATGTAGATGCGATCGCCGATCACACAGGCGCAGTAGTGATTGGGGGCATCATGGAGCACATTGAGCAAGCCGGAATTCACTCTGGTGATTCGGCCTGTTCGCTACCTTCTATTACCCTGAGCTCAGCCGCGCTTAGCACCATCCGCGACTGGACTACAAAGCTAGCCAAGCGGCTTCAAGTGATTGGCTTGATGAATATTCAGTTTGCCGTCCAAGGCGATCAGGTGTATATCTTAGAGGCAAATCCACGAGCCTCCCGCACCGTTCCCTTTGTATCTAAAGCTACCGGGCAACCCTTAGCCAAAATTGCCGTTAGGATAATGTCGGGCAAAACCCTAGCCGAGCTAGGTGTCACCCAAGAAATTATTCCCAAACATATTGCTGTTAAAGAAGCCGTCCTCCCCTTCGAAAAGTTTCCGGGCACTGATACGATTTTGGGGCCTGAAATGCGCTCGACGGGGGAAGTCATGGGTATTGATGTTGATTTTGGTCGAGCTTTTGCCAAAGCAGAGCTAGCCGCCAATCAGCGTTTGCCGCTAGAAGGCACTGTCTTTATCTCAATGAACGATCGCGACAAAATGGCGGTGATTCCGGCGGCTCAGTCGTTTGCCGAAATGGGCTTTAAAGTTGTAGCTACCGCTGGCACCCGGCAAGTGTTACAAGCTGAAAATCTAGATGCGGAGCTAGTTTTGAAGGTACATGAGGGGCGTCCTCATGTGTTGGACTGGATTAAAAACAATCAAATTCAGCTAATTCTTAACACCCCAACTGGTGAAGAAGCGCAAGAAGACGATCGCTTAATTCGTCGAACCGCACTGGCTTATAAAATCCCTATTATCACCACCATCGCAGGGGCAAAAGCGACAGCGGCAGCTATTCGCGCTTTACAAAAAGAAGCGCTAGAGGTCAAAGCCTTGCAAGACTATCTGAGTCTTTAGCATTTGTAGCCGTAACCTAAAGTGTTAAGACGCTTCAATGGCGGAAAGCCTCTGACAGAATAGGCTTTCCGTCTGCCCTCTATCTTTGGCTATACCAGCAAACGTTACTGTTTGAGTTTTGAGTAGGGCTAAAGTCAGTTCGGTATTTACCCTCCGCAAAGCCGATTCAGCTTGTGCTGCGAAGTGTTAGCTTAAGGATTGCTGAGCCTTTGACTGCGGTTCTTTTTAGCCAGACAAGATAAGCCAACAAATTATTGAGATAGGGTATCGATTTGATGCGTTTCTTGAATAAGCTGCTCGACTAATCGGCTAAAAGAGGGCTTACTAAGGAGGGAGGCGACCAAGCCTGGGAGCTGTCATGATCGCCTTAATCCTCTTCTCTTTCATCTCAGTTCACTCCAGCACATCCTGTAGATTTATGACGACGCAAAACCAAGACAACTCAACGCCAGCCTTCAACTCTGAAGCCCCTTTACCCAAAGAAAACTTCAACCGCTGGGCTAGGGCTGTTCGTCAGCAAATGCTAGAAGCTCTACGCAAGCGCGAACAGCAATAACGGACGGGCTACTTCGGATTTTCGTTTTCGCCAAAGCTTTGCAGCGACCCTGCTGCGATGATTGTAGGGTCGCTGTTGCTGATGGCGTTATCCTTCAAAAGCAACAATTGTATCTTCAACTGCAATATAAGCGGCGGTTTGCGGCTGAAGTTTGACTTCGTACCCACCTGTAAACTCTCCAAAAGCAGGGAGTATGAGTTGCTTAGCTGACTTGTCTAGAAAAAAACAGGGTAGTCGCAATCGGTCTAGCGCTGTGCGTAAATGTAAGCAGGGATGAAGATGACCACAAATATTGAGGCGATCGCTTTGTGTTAGCGGTTCATGACTCAGTATCACGTTTTCTAGCTCTAGCGCTCCGTCAATACATTGAATCCCATAATCTGACAAAAGGCTGGCTAAGCCGCGATCGTGATTGCCAAGGACAAGCTGCACTTCAACGCCAGTGAAGGCTATAAACTGCTTTAGCGGCAACAACACTGACTCGGTTAGCGCTAGTCGCGAATGAAACAAATCTCCTAAAACCAAGAGCCGTTTAGGTGTCAACTGGTGGCAGAGTTGAGTTAGGCGATCGAGCGTCGTTTGGTTAACCGCGCTAGGAATGGGCAAGCCAAACTGCTGGAAGTTTTCAGATTTTCCCAGATGAACATCCGCTACCAAGAGGCTGTCTAGCGATTTGATGTACACTCCTTTTTGCGGCAGCAGGGTGAGAGTTATGTTGTCAAAATCAAGCAGTTGCATCATCACGGTCTTGATAGCTAAAGGCAGCAGGTAGAGTTGGGGGCAAAAGGAAGGCTTGCTGTCCGGGGCTTGTAGCTATTTGAGTGTCTCAACGCTGATGGCTACAGCCACCTCACAAACCCGGTTTATGGTTAATCTATGCCTGCTTTGAGTAATACCCGGCTATCGGTTTGTGGATTAGGTGCTTGGGCCATGATTGTGTGCTGACGACTTCTAGGAAAAGCTGTAGCCAATTTTATTCAAGTTGCCTGAGCTGAATCGGGGGTGATTGACAATTCTACAGCCACTAGCGCGGGGCAGCACTTTTACCTTCAAATTGATGGAAATCCTGACCTCGCTACTCCTGAGGCAAACCAACAGCTTACAATGCTAAAGGTGAACCTACGAGAAAGCTATGGCTGGTAAGTTGAAGAAAGGCAGTATTGTTCGAGCCGTGCGTGAAAAGTTAGAGAACAGCCTCGAAGCCCAGGCAAGTGATGATCGCTTTCCGCCTTATTTGTTTGAAACCAAGGGCGAAATTTTAGATACGCGAGGCGAGTATGCCCTTGTCATGTTTGGCTATACGCCGACGCCGAATATTTGGCTACGTCTTGATCAGCTGGAAGCGTTTGAATAAAGCCTTAGATTTCTGAAAAGGGTGGGCTTTTTCAGGACTAGCGTCAAAAGTCAGCCTGACTAGGTTCTCTGCTAGGTAGCGCCTGAGGTTGAAAGTGGGTAGGCTCAGGCGGCAGGCGGCTGTAGCTACTTGGGCTGAACGTCTTAAATGGCTGTAAACGGCTGCCAAAAATCTTTTGATTGGCGTTCTGCTTTGAACTTAGCTAGCTATCAGCCGCTAAAAGGTTCTGTTTTGCCAGCTTTGTCCGGGCAAAGCTGGGTAGCTGTGTTAAGAAAAGGCGATCGCCCTGACAAGGGTTCTCTTCAGCTTTTAAGATCAAAGTACCCCAGCTAATTTGCCGCTACATCAAGGGGGTTTAGCTCAATGGATTTGGCTTCAGCTTATCGATCTCGCCGGGTTGCTATTGTCGGTGCGGGCAATGTGGGCAGTACCCTGGCTCAGCGCATTGCCGAAAAAAATCTAGCGGACGTGGTGCTGTTAGATGTAGTAGAAGGACGTCCCCAAGGATTGGCTTTAGACTTGCTAGAAGCGAGTGGCTTAGTGGGGCACCACCGCCAGATTATCGGTACCAATGACTATGCTGATACTGCTGATTCAGACATCGTTGTGATTACGGCTGGTTTACCCCGCAAGCCAGGTATGAGCCGCGATGATTTGTTACAGGTCAATGGCAAAATTGTTTTAGAAGTGGCTCGGCAAGCGATCGCCTATTCGCCCCAGGCTCGCTTTGTTGTCGTGACCAATCCGCTGGATGTGATGGTTTATCTGGTGTGGAAAGCGACTGGATTGCCCTCGCAGCAGGTGATGGGCATGGCTGGGGTACTCGATTCTGCTCGATTTCAAACTTTTATCTCGCTGGAGCTGAAGGTACCGCCGCAGGATGTGTCGGCTATGGTGCTGGGGGGTCATGGCGACTTGATGGTACCGCTGCCTCAGTACTCGACTGTGTGTGGTATTCCAATTCCAGAATTGCTGGATCAGGCAACTGTAGAGCGACTGTGCGATCGCACGCGTCATGGCGGCGCTGAAATTGTCGGCCTGCTGCAGCGGGGTGGGGCTTACTCAGCCCCTTCTGCCGCTATTTATAAAATGGTAGAAGCAATTTTGCTCAATCAGTCTCGTATTTTGCCTGCTTCGGCTTATTTAGAAGGACAGTATGGATTACAAGATTTGTACCTGGGTGTTCCCTGTCGTGTAGGCTGGCCAGGAGTTGAAGAAATTTTAGAACTGCGGCTAACGGATGCAGAACATGACTTGTTACAGCGTTCAGGTGATTTTGTAAAAGTGCGCACTGAGCAAGTTTTACAACAGTTAATGTGAGGCTGAGGTGGTTTGTAGTTTTCGTAGCTGCCAGGCTTTTTGCAAGCTGACTACGTCATAGTGCCACCGCGGCAAAACGAGCGTCATTGTAATTTCTTCCAGGTTGTGCAAGATACCTGTGATCAAGGCTAACCAAAGCGTCCAGCCTGCATAGCCAAACCCAAATAGGGCAACCGTGGCGATCGCAAGCGTTAGCCCCCAAAATTTGGCCGAGTAACTATGATAGCTAGCTAAACGGCCATATTTCAGCAAGCTAGCCAACCAGTGCAACCCTTGGCAGGCCATCAAAGCCGTTAAGGGCCAAGAAAAGGCCGTCCAGACTAACGGGTATAGACGCCATAGGCTAATAGCAATACAGATATAAAGACACAAATCAGCGCGACTGTCGGCTTCTCTCAGCCCAGCCGTAACCCCCGACCAGCGACGGGCAATCATGCCATCAACAATGTCAGAAATGACTGCCAAGACAAAAAGAATGGTGAAACTGCTATCAATTTGTCTATCCCAGGCCATTTGTAATAAAACAAAAGCAGCCAAAAAACGAAAAACCACTAGAAAAGCTGGCAAGTTTTTGACAGCCGAAACTGTTTTCACTGTTTGCAAAAAAGCCTGCATTAAATACCTACAACCTTGTTTGAATTTAGCCCTTAGCGACAAGAACGGTCAGTGGCAATACCGTTTATAGGCTGCCTTTTATCAGCAGTCAGTGGGCGATCGCCTATGCCGCTTTAGAAATTGGTCAAAGGCTAGACAAACCAGAGCAGGCTGAGCTTTAGACAGTAAGCTCTACAGCAAAACGATGACCAGAAACAAAAAACCAGCAACTGAAAGACCCGATTCTACAAAAATTTGCACTACAGTGTTGTTAGATTTCATTGGATTTTAGCTTCTCAAAAAGCTCAATGAAGGGATAGTTTTAAGCTAACAAATCTCCGCTAATGGCTGTGTGATAGCTCACGACTGATAGGGTGATTGTGAGTTGAGAAACTGTTGATTAAGGTCGTTAGCCACCGTGATGTGAGGATGTTTCGGTTGTGACGCCTATCACCTTTCAGCTTGCCATCAAAGAGAGAAGTGAAGTACGCCAAAGCTGCTCTATCCGGTTGGCTGGCATGGTCAGGTACAGCACATCGTTTTCGTCTAGGTTGTGTTCCAACAGGCTCAATCCATGCACGGTGGCCTGACGAGACTCAACATAGAGAGGCACAAAATCTGCTGTGGCGGCGGCTTCTCGAATCGACTTGCCGCAAAAAGGATGTCCAGCCGTAATCAAGGTGGCGATCGCCACCCATAGGCTATTGGCCGTCATGCCATTACCTAAAATACGCCCGCCTAAAGCGGCGGCGGCAAAGGCGGGTGCAGCCAGATCGGTAGGACTCATGACGCGCTCAAACTCAAACACCTGCTGCACCTGCTGGGCAAATTCAGCATCTTGGTTGCGTACCACAACAGCGATATGAGGAGCTAAACTTTTGGCCGTTAAAGCAATTTCGAGGTTGATAGTGTCGTCGCTGGTAACGGCCAGCAGCGCTGCGGCCTGCTGCACATTTACGATTGACAATGTCGCAGCGACACTAGCATCGCCCATGACGACTGGAATTTTCAGCGATCGCGCTGCATTAATAAAACGGTTGTTGGGATCTCGCTCTAAAACAACCACATCTTGGTGTAGCGATCGAAGTTGGGTGACAATTTGAAAGCCGACCCCCCCCAAGCCACAAACCACGTAATGGTGCCTTTGCGGTAAACGAGCGGCGTTGAGCACCTGTTGAAAGCGAGCGCCCAGCACATAGTCATTTAGCAAGGCATAGCAAATGCCAATGACGCCTGCGCCAACCAGCATCATAGAAGCAGTAAAGACTTTAATTAACCCCGAAGAGGTTTCGGCAACTTCTTCTAACCCGCCTGCGCCTGTAATCATGCCGACGGAGAAGTAAAGAGCATCCACAAATGAGGTGTTGAAATTGACGCTGATATAGGTCAGCGTGGCCACAAAAATGGTGGTGAGCAAAGTCAGTAAGACCAGTAGGGTCACCCGACTTTGCCGCCGAAAGTGACTAAAACTGATGAAAAAGCGCTCTAGGCGCTGCATGAAGTTAATTCGATTTTTGCGCAAGCTTGGTTTAGTGGCAACAATCAGGCGATCGCCCGTTTGCAAAGCTTTATTTTGGACAACAGCAGACACCAGATCAATTGCCTGGTTTTTGGGTAGGTAATAAATCAGCATTCGAGAGCGGTTTTCCCACAGTTCTCGCATTTGCCGTCCATTCCAGGGGTGGTCTTCGTCGATATATTCTTCGTGAATGGGCCAGGTTCGATCCATCAGCCGAATTTGACCAATGGCACGATTGCCCAAGGCAGCAAAGGCAAATAGCGGAGCTGCTAACGAAGCCACGCTCATGCTGACGTGATGGGGCAAGGTGCTATCGAGGCGATCGCCCAAACTGGAATTAAATAGGCGATTGATAATGCGAATGCGGGGATTTAGCAGCCGTGCTTGGGTCAAAATGGCTAGATTCAGCGCATCGTCAGAGTTGGCAAGCAAAAGGGTATGGGCTTCGCGAATGCCTGCGGCAATCAAGGTGGTAGCAGCCCGCATATCGCCAACGACAACACTGCTGTCTTCGGGGATGAGGGGATGATAGTGAATGCCGACAACCTGAGCACCCTGCTGCTTGAGAAGTAAAAAGATGCGGTATCCGGTTCGACCTAAACCACAGACAATAATTTGTGGTGTCATGTGTTTAATAACGGGTAAAACGAGCAATGGTTGGTTAAGGGCGATCGCGGATGAGTCGCTAGATTAAGGTTATAGCCAAAGGCAGAAGGCTGAGAGCTGAGGGCAGAAGGAAAGCTTTTTTGTTAGGGACTGGTAGCTATTGGGGGGTCTCAACGCTGGTGGCGACAGCTATAGTCTTTTATTTTCTGTGGCGGGGGGCGAGAGAACTGTAAAGCAGAGCACTTCAGCGATCGCTTTTAGAATTTGTAATTGTTGTGGCTTAGCCCGCGAAGGGAGAGCAGCGGTTACCTATAGCCCGATCCGCTGCAGCCTTTTGAGGTGAACAGGCACTGGTATCAGGCTGTTTGCGGCTATCATCCCACTTGCGGCTACAGCAGGTAAGCCAATGCCAGGAAAGGTCGAATCTCCACAGCACAGTAGCCCTGCTAAAGGCGTTTTTGCGCCTGGAAATAGTCCTGATCCAGCCCGAATTGCAGGCCCGTAGGTGCCCCGGTGACGGCGCAAAAACCGTTCGTGTGTGAGCGGGGTGCCGACAAGGGTGACTTCACAGCGATCGCCAATATCGGGAATCACTCGTTTTAAGGCTTGCCACATAACAGCTGAACGAGCCTGCTTTTGCTGTTGATACGCCAGACTGTTGCGGGCTAGCCCCTGCCAAAGATCGTAAGGTTCGTTGGCTGGTGTGTAGACATGAATGACCTGCTTGCCTGCCGGAGCGAGACTGGCATCTAGCTGCGAAGGCATTGAGATCAAAACTACATTCTGACTGGCTTCTACTCCTTTTGCCCAATCGTTCACCACAATGTGATGGCAGGGTAAATCCGGCGGCAAATCTTTTCCCTCAATCCCAAGGTGTAAGTGCATAAAGCTGTTGCAGGTAGGCGTGGCTTGCTGCTGGGCGACATACGGTTTGGAAACAGCCCCCGGTGGCAAAAGCTTGAGCGTATCCCAGCTCGATGCATTCGATACGACAGCTCGACGCGCTTGAATAACCTCGCCTTGCCGCAGCTTTACCCCAACAGCGCGATCGCCCTTCACCTGAATTTGCTCGACGTGTGCCCCTAAATGTAGCTCACCCCCCCTGCGCTTGAGGGCGGTAACCAGCGCTTGCACCAGGGCAGCACTGCCGCCGATAGGATACTCTAACTGCACGTTGGGGCGATACCAATCAGCAAACATAAAGGCCATTTCGGCGGCACTCGTTGCCTCAGCCGACAAGCCTGACAGCAAAAAGCAGAGCAAGTTCAGCCAGTTGCGTAAAAATGGATCGCTAATAACCGAGTTCATCAGCGGGGCAAATGCGCCAGTAAGTTTAAGCGCTTTAGACCCGTGGCGCAGCAGAGCTGGCGCAAAGCGCCCGATGGTCAATAGTGCGCCCCAGTCGTAGCGAATAGCCGCAGGGGGGAGCGCTACGGCAGCTTCGCTATAAGGAGCCATCAGTTGTTGCAGCGATCGCCATTCAGCTACAGCGCGATCGCCGCGTAATTTTTGTAGCACCTGGCAAAATTGATCGGCTCCCACGGCTGTTTCAAAGTGACCTTCCGGTAGCCAACAGCCCCAGGTTTGATAGGTTGCCCAGTCTATGTCTATCGCCAAGGCATCGAAAACTTGCCGTAGCGGATTGGACGAAGGACTGTAGGAAAGGCCAGAGTAAAGAGAAGGCCCCGAATCAAACTGAAACCCTCGGTACTCAAATCCGTGAGCTGCCCCACCGGGTAAGGTGTGGCTTTCACAAACGATGACCTTGAAGCCAGCGTCAGCCAGCAGCGCCGCACAGCACAGCCCCCCCATGCCGCTGCCAATGACGACTACATCTGCTATTTGAATCATTTTGAAGACGTCATCCGGTTTGCTTTATCCCCAATTAGGGTTGATATAGTTTGAGCATAGCTGCTTCCTGAAAGTCCATGAATCCGTTTCAAGACGCCTTTATTGTCTATAGTTGCGTTGATAGCCAGCCGTTTGTCTATAAGTTAAGCGATCGCTTGGTAAGGGCGGGGCTAGCGGTGGGAAGAGATTTTGCGGACTATGCTTCTAGCACCAAGACAGCTCGGCAAATAGAGGGTGACATTGTAACGGCTGACAACATAATCTTTGTCATCTCGCCTGAGGCGTTGAAGGCTGCTGATTGTTTGCAAGCGCTTGACCTCGCCCGACAACATCACAAACGCTTGCTGCCGCTGCTGCATATTGAACCTGAGTCACTGATTGCGGCTGACGAGCCTCAACGCCATCCTCAGCGGCCATCCCCTGGCTGGCCAATAACGCCTAACAAAGCGCCAGATTTGGGCTACTCGCAGTTGCCGATTGGGCTAAGTCAGCTCAACTGGATCAACTGCCGCGATGGCCTAGATGATTTTGAGCCAGCTTTTGCAGCTCTGCTTGAGCAAATACAGCGTCATCAGCCGGATGTGCGGCAGCATACCACTTGGCTAGACAGGGCTTTGACCTGGCAGCGGCAACAGTATGCTCAGGCGTATCTGCTACCAGCAGACACACTCCAGTCGGCTGAAGACTGGTTGCAAAGGTGCTTGCAAGCGCAGTCCTCTTGCATACCAACTGATTTGCACTGTGAACTCATTACGGAAAGTTTAAAGTTTGCCAATGATGGCATGACTCAGGTGTTTCTCTCTTACGGAGAAGCCGATCGGGCGATCGCAGAACAAGTGCGCAAAGCACTACTGCGGGCAGGACTTACCGTTTGGATTGACAAAGCCGACATCAAAACCGCTGAAGATTTTCAAAAAGCCATTTGTCGAGGTATCGAAAAAGCCGATAACGTCATTTATCTGCTCTCGCCAGCCTCCCTGAAATCTACCTACTGCCAGCAAGAACTAGCCTATGCCCGCACTTATCACAAACGCCTGATTCCCCTACTGGTACGAGAAACTGATTTGTCGCAGGTGCCAGCCGAATTAAACACCCTACAGTTTATTGACTTTACTCAGTTTCAGCAGCCAGAGGCGTTTGCGATCGCCTGTGATCAGCTAATTCAAGCGCTTGAGGCTGAGGCGCTTTACTACGCTCAGCACAAACGGTTGTTGCTCAAAGCGTTGGCTTGGGAGCGTCAGGATCGAGCTAAGACCCTGGTGCTGCGAGGGGGGGAATTTGCGATCGCCGCCGATTGGCTAGCTCAAAGTCAGCGAACCGACAAGCCGCAGCCACCGACTGACTTACATCGGGCTTATATTCTCGCTAGCCAGGAGATGAATCAGTATTTTGACGCCTTCATCTCCTATGGACGGGCTGATAGCAAAGCGTTCGCCATCGAGCTACGAGATCGTTTAACGGCTATGGGATTTCGCATTTGGTTTGACCAAAACGATATTCCTTTAGCAGTTGATTACCAAGATAAGATCGACGAAGGCATTGACAAAGCCCATAATTTTCTCTTCATCCTGTCGCCGCACTCAGTCAATTCACCCTACTGCGCCAAAGAAGTGAGCTTGGCTCTAAAGCGCCACAAGCGGATAATTCCCATCGTCCATGTTGAGCAAATTTCAAAAGCTACCTGGCAGCAGCGTCACCCCGGTGGCAGTGAGTTAGCCTGGGTCAATTATCAAGCAAACGGGCTGCACTCAATTTTTGCCAATATGCCGCCAGAGATAGGCAAAATCAACTGGCTTTATTTTCGGCAAGAAGACGATTTTGAAGCGGCGCTCACTGACTTAATCCGTTTGTTTCACCACGACGAAAACTACGTTCAGCAACACACCGATTTGCTAGCAAAAGCTTTAATTTGGGAGCGCCACCAGTATCAGTCGCAGTATTTGCTGGTTGGAGAAGATTGCAAGGCGGCTCAAGAATGGCTGGGGCGACGTTTGCAAAACAAGCTGTTGCCGTGTTTACCCACCGATCTGCACTGCGAGTTTGTCACGGCCAGTACTAAACATGCTGAAAACTCAATGGCACAGGTGTTCCTTTCCTATGCCGAAACCGTTGTGGAAGCAGAGGCTTTAGAAGCGGGCGATCGCAGTCAGTGGTTTTCTCCGGCTGATGGAGCTAGTCACAAAATCTATCGCAGTTTGATTCGCGCAGGCTTTACCGTTTGGAATCGTCGCCTAGATGTGGTTTCTGGAGAAAACCTGAAAACCGCTGTGTTTCGAGGCATTGCTGAGGCCGACAATTTTGTTTTTTTGCTTTCTAGCTTGGCGCTGCGATCGCCTCAGTGCCAGCAAGAATTGCGCTATGCGCTTGAGCTAAATAAACGCATTATTCCGGTTTTGGCGCGGCGACTTGAATCAGCAGCGCTGCCAGAGGCGCTGACTCATTTACAAGTGATTGATCTTACTGACAATCAAGTTGAAGCTGACTATTTAGAAGACGAAAACCAACTGCTTAAAACTCTTCAGCAGGAAGCCGACTACCACCGCACTCACAAGCTGCTGCTGGTTCAGGCTCAAAAATGGCAGCGGCAAAAACAAAATCCCAGTGTTTTGTTGCGAGGGCAGGATCTACAGCACTACGCGGCCTGGTTAAAGCTAGCCAAAAGCCGCGATCGCTATCGCCCGACTCCACTACAAATAGACTTTGTTACAGCCAGTCGCCAGCAGCCCCCTGATCTGACCATTGATGTTTTTATTGCTTACTCGCCGATTGATGCCGACTTTGTTCGCCGCCTGAATGACACACTGCAAGTGCAAGGGAAGTCTACTTATTCTGAACGGGTGGCGAAAACGGATGGCGACACCCAGCAGAACTGGCAACTAGCGGTTGAAAACGCTGAAAATTTTCTGTTTGTGCTATCTCCTAGTTCAGTGAGATCTGCTGACTGTCTCGAACAACTTCACTACGCTCAATCCCTCAACAAACGGCTCATTCCCATTGGTTATCGATCCGTTTTTCGAACTAATCTGCCCGCTACGCTAAAGTCACTGGCTCAGATAGATTTTCAGCCGCAAGGGCGCGATTTTCTCACTAGCTTTGGTGAACTCTATCGCACGTTAGAAAGCGAACCAGAGCATGTTAAAACCCATACGCGTCTGCTGGTTAAAGCTAGGGAGTGGGATCAGGCTAGCCGGGATGATAGCTTTTTGCTGCGCGGCAAAGACTTGGCCGCAGCCTTGTTGTGGCAACAGCAGGCTATCGGTAAGTTTCCCCAGCCGACTGCCTTGCAGCAAGCCTATCTGCACGCTAGCCAAGAACTCCCTTTTCGCAAAATTAAAGGGCGATCGCTGGTGATGGCTAGTTTGGCTGCCACGGCGGTAGTGCTTTTAGCGCGTTTTGTGAGTCTGTTTCAAATGGCAGAGCTAGCAGCTTATGACCACCTGTTGCGACAGCGGCCTAGCGAACCACAAGACGATCGCTTTTTGCTGGTAGAAGTTGATGAAGAAAGCGGTTCTTGGCTGCGATCGCGTTTGATTGAAGGCACTTATCAGCCCAGTATTGGCACCATTCCCGATCAAGCTCTCAATGATGCGTTGGCGAGGCTATCGGCTTACGAACCTCGACTAATTGGCCTGGATTTTTATCGCGATTTTCCGGCTGCAGCCGTCGTCGCTGAACGACTACAGCAAACCGATAACCTGATTGGTTTGTGCAAACTAAGTACCGATACCGAAGCAGGGGTACCGCAAATAGATATTCCATCAATCCAGACCGGATTTAATGACTTTGTAGACAACATCAGCATTCAATTTGTCCGACGCCAATTGCTAATGCATCCCTTAGATGCTGCTCTTTGCCCTACGCAAACGGCCTTCAGTTTGTTGTTAGCCCAGCGCTATTTGGCGGCTGAAAATATCCCGGTTACGGCTGAACAAATTAACCACCCAGACGGAACCTATCGGTACCTGCCGCTGCGGTTGGGTGAGATTACTGTTCCTCAACTCAGGTTTGCCGCAGGCCCTTATTACCTTGATCCGGCGGCGCTAAACGGCTATCAAACCTTGCTCAACTTTCGAACCTACCAGGGAGAACTTGACCAGTTTGCTCCTAAAATTACGCTCGAACGGCTGCTGACAGAACCGTCGGAAAAGGTGCTAGACCAGATGATTCGCGATCGCATTGTGATTATTGGCTACACCGACAAAACCGATCGCAACGCCGACACCTGGGATACCCCCTACGGCGAAGATGTGCCGGGGGCTGTGATGCAAGCTCAGATGGCAAGTCAGCTGATCAGTGCGGCTCTAGACGGTCGGCCTTTAATTCGCTGGTGGCCATTTTGGGGTGAAGTTCTCTGGATTGGGGGGTGGTCAGCCGTCGGCGGAGCGATCTTTTGGCAACTGGTTCGCCCTTGGCGTTTGGCACTTACTAGCGCTGGGGCTTTAGTGGTTTTGTATGGGGTTTGTTTGGGCTTTTTACTGGGAGCAACTGTTTGGGTGTCTTTGGTGCCGCCTGCTGCCGCCTTTGGTTTGTCAGGTTTAAGCGTTGCGCTTCTTAATGCCCGCTTGCGGCGAATCTAAACAGAGAATCGTAGACTGGAACTAGGGCTATCTTGAATCAAAGACTTAAATCATGGCTGGTTTGAATCAACAGTTGCCTCAAAAACAATGGCTGAGATTGCTAGCCACTGGGCTGATGACCGTAGGGATATTTGGTTGGGTCGAGCCTGAAGCTAAAGCCGTTGATGTGATTGGGCGTATTCGGCAAATTTTTGGTGGCGATACTCAGCAAGGGGGGGCAACCGGGCGATCGCGCGGAGGCGCTATTCGCGATGAGTATTGCATTTATAGAAACGCCGAGCGAGATCCCATTGGCCGGACGCTGGAAAACCTGGTAGCGTTGCTCCCAACCGCTAACATTGGCCAAACGACAAAAGCTTATCCAGCTTTTTGGTTTTATGTCCCAGTCGGACAAAACGCTGATGCTAACCATGCCCAATTCGACCTGCTAGATGGGGAAACATTAGAGCCAATTTTCACCCGTCCCATACGCTTTGAGCTACCAGAAACGCCTGGAATTGTAGGCTTTTCATTGCCCGAAAGTAGCCCCCCTTTGCAAATTGGTAAAAACTATATTTGGTTCTTTTCCGTCGAATGTAGCGAAGTAGATGCGTCGCGCAATCCGGTTGTGTTTGGCGAAATTGAGCGAGTTGAAGCCAGCGCCGAACTCAATCAGCAGCTAGCGACTACGCCAGACGCTCAAGACTATGGTATTTATGCCGAGTTTGGTTTGGTCTACGAGATGTTGACATCGTTGGTTGAACATCGCCAAGCTAACGCGGAGGTTTGGCAATTTGTCTTAGAGGCCAACGAACTGAGCCAAATCAACGGCAGCTCGGTGGAAATGCTAACACCCTACGCCTTTCCCGCTTATAGCGATTAATTGGTAGAGAGCAGAGATCTGGCTTTGTTGTTTAGCTGCCAACGGTTCTACCGCTAGATACGGCTCTAATCCTAACCGTCAGCCCAAAGATAGAAGTTGATCCCCCGAACATTTGTCAGCATTTAGCTAGCGGGCTATTGCGATCGCTCTGCTGCCTTTCGGAGCAGACTACGGTCTTCGCCGATTTCTGCAATAGCGGCTGGCAACTATAGCCATGAGCAAGACTATTAGGACACAGCATTTTTCAGAACCACTTCTGTGGCTTGTCGTAGAGAACTATCGCTGTTGCCACTAGCGTTGAGGCACTTCAATGGCTGAAAGCCACTAACAGAAAAG
>NZ_JBQLZL010000023.1:0-29944 GCF_052168255.1 Almyronema sp.
CGGTAAAAGTATTAGCAACGTTGCCTCCGGTCAGGGTGTCGCTGCCGCCTGCGCCGTTAAGACTGCCCGTGAGCGTGCCGCCATTAAAGTTATAGGCATCAGCTCCTGTACCCCCCGTCACATTGCCCGTGACCACACCATTATTAAAGTTGACGGTGCCTTCTAAAGTAATATCTCCCCCGTTGGCCGTGACAGATGAGCCATTCAAATTAATCGAACCGCCATTGGTCACCAAGATGATCTCACCTGCTGCGCCGTCGCCTGCATCGATATTGCCGCCAATATCAATATCGGCTCCTGAGGCCGCGCTAGCCGTTGGCTCGTCAGGCGTAAAATCACTATCTGGTGGGTTATCGACCGTAGTTAGATCCGTGTCGGTGACGACGCTCGCTTGCCCCGATCGCAGAATTAATGCCGCACTTGCCGTTAATGTAGCCGCATCGGGATCACCTGCGACTGCTGCTGCCGTTTCAGGCCCAGTAATGGTGATATTGCCTGTGGCACTAATACTGCCCCCGGCTTCTATTTTGAGGGAAACGCCGCTATAGGTACCAAAGCTGACATTACCCGTTGCCAAAATAATCGGGTCATAAAAGCTGAGGAAGTCGCCACCGCCCCCCGTTGTATTCAAAATCGAAAAGTTGCCACCGCTTTCGTAATGGGCGTCTCCTGAAATCAGGCCATCGCTAATTAGGGTTAAGTCGCCACCGCTGCGAAAGGGGGTTTCGGGATGATTTAGCGCCAGAATATTGATCGCTTCTTCACCCCGAATTGTCAGATTGCCGCCCGCATCGGCGCTAAAGGCATTTTGCTCACTGTCGCGAATGCTGACTGTGCCTGTGGCTTGTAGCGTTAGGTCGTTGGTGGTTTGTAGTTGATTTTCTGCCAGAATCAAGTCGCCTTGAGCCGAGAGCAAAGCCGAGTCTGCCGTGACATCTTGCACCTGCACATTGCCACTCACACCTTCAACCGAAACTTGACCGCCCGCTGTCAGGTTGCCGCTGCTAGTGACGGCACCCGCCGCCAAGCGCAAATCTTGCCCCGCCGCCAGGTTGGCCTGACTGGTGAGAGCCGCTGGGGCATCGGGGCCAAACTGGATGCCGGGAGTGAGGTTAACGGTGACTAAAGGGGCGGCATTGGGGTTAGTGGCGCTAAATTCACTGCCGTCTAAGAACGTAAAGCCTGTACCTGTACCTGCAACAAAGGAACCAGAAACATCCAATTGAGCATGAGGGCCAAAAACAATGCCGTTGGGGTTGAGAAAAAATAGATTGGCGGCACCATCGACACCTAATAAACCGTCAATGTTAGACAGGTTGCCGCCTGTGACTCGGCTGATAATGTTTTCAATGCTGGCCGGATTGGCAAAGTAGACCCGCTGATTGGTGAGAACGTTGAAGTCTTGAAAGCTGTGGAAGAGGTTTTGGCCACGGGCGGCACCACCGTTGATTTGATCAGCGATCGCCCCTCTAACTTCTACATCAGGCGTTACCACTGAGCTTTCTGCCCCCAGGCTTTGATCGGGGGTAATTTGCGCTTTCGCCGATGGCGCTACCGCTAGACAAGCGCTTAGCGTCAGCGTAGCAGCAAGGGCGCATCGAAAAGACCGCAAAGATTGAAACCCCAACATCGGATTTTCTCCCAATGGATGTCAATAAATTAGCTAAAAGCGATCGCGGGCAGATGCGCTGGGAACGCTCAAGGCAACTTTTGAAAGAACCTGCTGAGATGACTAGAGGGGGCGATCGCAGGTATTTTTAGGAGCCTATGACTGTCTCATTTTAGTCAGCGCAAACCGGGTTTCTATAAAGCTTTTGCAATAGTTCACCGGAATTTTACGGCTAAGCGGCGTCACCCACATTACAGCCAGTTTCCAATCAAAACAAACGGTGCCCAGTAATAGGGATGCCGACGAAACCGAGGATTTTCCAAAATCGCCAGTTGAGCTTGGCGCAACGCTTCGGCTTTAGTCACCTGCCGAGTAGACAAACTTTCATAAAAACGCCCCATCAGCAGTGAAGTTGCCACATCATCCACCTGCCAGAGACTCGCCAGCGTACTGCGGGCACCCGCTCGCACCGCTAACCCTGCCAGCCCCAAAGCCGCCCGTTCATCTCCAGCAGCCGTTTCACAAGCACTCAGCACCAGCAGTTCAATATCCCCCGATCGATTCAGTTCATTAGACTGCAAAATAGTGGTGAATTTTTCGCTAAAAATCGGCTCTTGCGACCTAGCGACAATAAAGGTATTGCGGTTTTCTGAGCTAAACTGCCCGTGAGTAGCCAGATGCAAAATCGGCGCAGAACTGCTTTCTACGGCTTTGGCAAAGGCCGTTGGGGTAAATGCTTCATTGATAAAAGCCTGAGTGTTGGGAATGTAGGTTTTAATTTCCTGCAGTTCAGTTTCGACATTGGGCAAATCAGAAAAGCGCTCACTGCCGCCATCGGGCAAGCTCACCGTAATGCCTTCTGACAACCCAAATGCCAAAACTGATAGCTGTTGGCTTTGCAACGGTCGTGGGGCAAACAGTTCAATCCCAGGGGTCAGCGCAATACTGTATTTTTCAATTAGATATTCATTCGTTTGACTATCTAGCAGTGCCGCCATCGGCACACTGCGCATCGCTCCATCTAAAACAAAAACCAGCGTTTGCACATTAGCACTTGCTAAATCTAGCTCCATAGGGCGAATTAGCAAGTCGTAAGCCGTCGTAGCCGCTTCGCGAAAGCCCAAGCTAACGCGGTTGCTGAAGGCTTGCCGTAGCTGGCGAAACTGAGCTTGAATTTGAGTGGCCGCAATATCCTGGCGATAGAGCTTGAAGTTAGCCTGGTTTGCGGTAGTTGCCACCTGCTTGGTGCCCGTGCCGGGTCGCGGCAAGCTGGTAATAATAGCCAATTGCTTTTCTAAAATGATGGGGTAAACAACGGCTACTTGCTGGTTGCTGGCAATTTCTTCTAAATCGACTTCCTGGCGATCGAGGCAGGCCGCTCTGAGATAATCATTCAATTCTTCTACACGCAGCGACTCAATTACGCGTCGCGCCTGGTCTAAGTTGTTGCCATCGCTGCTGTCGGCGTCTAAAAGCAGGCTCACCAGCTTGCGGTGAATCGGCTCAATATTTTCTTTGAAAGAAAACTGGACATCAGGATTGACATTAGCCAGGTCGGCACGTAGCGCTTTGAGCGTTTCGACAGCACCGCTATAGGCTGCAATCGCCCCAGAGCGATCGCGCTGCTGCTCTAAAATTTCGCCCAACTGGTCATACCAGCGATAGGTAATGTCTTTGGCGTTGATCGATTTGGCTAAAAACAGGGCAGCTTCTGTCGCGGTTCGGGCTTGCTCAAAATCCTGGTTGAGCGTGTAAGCTTGCCCAAAGGCTCCGGTTACGTAAGCGATCGATCGCTTGTGGTTGAGCTTTATCGCCTGGTCACGGGCGATCGCCAGTTGGTCAAAGAGCAACTCATCGCTGGGTTGAGAACTCCTAGTAGCCGCTTTCCAGGCCAGTAAATCATAAACAAAGTGAATCTGGCTCTCAAGCGTATCCTGGTTGGGGGGGAGGGTGGCTAGCTGAGTTTGCAGGTCGGCTACCACCGCAGGGGCGTCAGCAAAGCGATTTTGCTCAATGAATAGACTCAAAAGGTTGAGCTTAGCTCGAACTTGGTTCGCCGGATCGGCTAGGCGCACAACCTGGGCATATTCGTTCAGCGCTGCTGTAGTGTCAGTAAATTTTAGAATGTTGCCCAGCGTTAACCGTGCTGCCGCGATCGCCTGCTGCAAAGCGGGCTGCTGAGAAGGCTCAGTTCTAGAGTCGGCAGCTAATTGCTCAGCCAGACGAATGGCCTGATTCACCGTCTGGCGAGCGCTAGAAAGATCGCCCGCTACGACTAGGGCTTCGCCTAAGGTGTGCAGGCTAGTCACTTTGCTGAGGGAATCGGGCTGTTGTTGCAGAGCGGCTGTTAGCGGTTGCAGTATTTCTGTGACTGAGCGCAGATAAAATCCTTGGGCTTGGAGGGCTTTAGCCTGACGAATTAAACTACGTACCCAACGGGTTTGATCGCCTAGCTGCTGATAAAGCTGGGCTGTTTGCTGCCAGGTTTCGTAGGCCGCCTGCTGCTGCCCTTGAGCATAGTGCAGGCGGCCTTGAATATCGAGGGTTTGAGCCTGCACAGAACGCATTTGGCGATCGCCTGTGGCGACTGATCCAATCGTGGTTTGACTGGCTGCTATGGTTTGATTTGCCAAGTCCCAGTTACCTTGCTGGCCATACACAAGCGCCAGGTTGGCTAAAGCAGCGGCTTGCCTCAGGCGATCGCCAGCGCTTTGATACGTTTCAACCGCCTGTTGCAGCATGGTCGCAGCCGCTTCTAGTTCACCGTTTTCGTAAAGGCGCTGACCGTCTTGGAGTAAATCCGTTTGCTGGGCGTCGGTTTGCGTTTCGGCTACCCAGCCTTCAGTCCTCAGCAGCGGCCCACTGGGAACCGACGCAAAGGCGGCTGGCGGCGTCGCGATCGCTGGCGACAGCCAAGCGCTGAGGCTGCTCAAGACCAAGCTCAAAAAGAGCAAACCGCCAAAGCGCAGCCATTTGAACCAGCGTTTTTGCCGCCGCCACTGACGATCTAAAGCCCTCGTCATGACCTTGCTCCTAATGCTGTGATTGCTGAAAAACTCGCCCCTTTGCCCTAGCCGATACCGCTGCGGCTATCGACCCTAGTCTGAGCCGCGCCCAGGGTTGCCTGAGTAGCCAAGCGGCTAAAAGCGTAGTGCGCCCTTAAGGGTTCATACAATCCCTGATTTGCTTTCTCCAGACTAGGCGATCGCTTTCTCTCTGGCTGCAAATGTTGCCGATTATTGCATGACCGATTGTTGCTGCTGTTGCTGCAATTGCTGATTAATATTTTGCATCAGTGCCAAAGCGGTAGGCTGAGCAGGATTGAGGGCAAGCGCTTGCGTCACGACGACCTGAGCCTCTTGCAGTCGCCCCAGGCGGCTAAAGGCAAGCGCCAGCCCAGCCCAAGCATCGGCGTTTTCAGCGTCAATTTGCAGGGCTTGCTGGTAGGCAGTGAGGGCTTCTTCGTAGCGGTTGAGGGCAGCTAAATTAATAGCGCGGTTGTACCAGCCCTGAAACAGATCTGGATTCAGCGTAACGGCTCGGTTGGCTGATAGCAAAGCCGTTTCGTAGCGATCTAAGTACCACAACACCACACTGCGATTAGCCCAGGTGAGGTCATCGCTGGGATCGATCTGCAAAGCCGTTTCATAGGCACTAAGGGCAGCTTCGTACTCTTCTAGCGTTCGTAAAATCCCCCCTCGATTTGCCCAAGCCCGTGCATAGCGAGGGTCTAGATCAATCGCTTTTTGGACGGAATCCAAAGCTTCGGGGTAGCGCTCTAAAAACCAAAGAATAACGCTGCGATCGCTCCAGGCTTCTGTAAACTGGGGGCTAATGCCCACGGCGCGGTTAGCTGACGCCAAGGCAGCTTCGTATTCGCCTTGACCCGTGAGGGCATGGGCGCGCTGAATCCAGGCTTGCGCTGGTCCGGCTTCCCACCAGATAGCGTCACTTTCAGGGGCGAGGGCTTGTTCGCAAGCGGCGATCGCCATGTCGTACTGTTCTAGCTTGTTGAATAGGGTACATTGCCCCACTAAAGCGCGAGAATGGTCAGGCTGGAGTTCGACGGCGCGGCTGTAGGAGGTAAGCGCTTCGGCGTATTCTTCTAGCTGCTCTAAAGCTCTACCTTGGGCAGTCCAGACCAAAGCGTTTTCGGGGTCAATTTCAATAGCGCGATCATAGAGCGAAATGGCGGCTAAGTAATCTTCTAGCTGGGCTTGGGCTAACCCTTGGTTGTACCAGGCGATCGCGGCGGTTTGGTCACGCCAGTCACCATTGCCAATCAAAGCATTTTCACAGGCACCAATGGCGGCTTCGTAGTTAGCCAAATTGCGTAGCGCTTCGCAGCGATAGGCCAGTACCAGCGAGTCTCCGGGTTCCAGCAGCAGCACCCGTTCATAGGCCACCAGCGCTTGCTCGTAGTCTCCCATCTGAGCCAAAATCAGCCCTCGCCGAAACCAGGCCAAAGCAGGCGATTGGTTGCCCCAACTGCCGTTAACGCGTAAGGCTTCATTGCACTTGTCTAGCGCCATTTCGGTTTGGTCTAGCTCAGAAAAAGCAATGCACTGGTAGGTCAGCGCTAACGAGTTTTCGCTATTTAAACCCAGCGATTGATTGGCAGACGCGATCGCCTCTGGATACTGCTGCTGCGCTACCAAAATACCGCTGTGCAACGCCCAAATATCGGAATCGCGAGGCCGCAGCTCAATGGCTTTTTCGCAGGCGGTGATGGCTTTGTCATACTGGGCGGCACTGGCTTGTAGCTCACACAGGTTGCGCCAGTAGTCAAAATTTTCGAGTTCCTCTAGCAGTCCTTCTTGGGCGTAGCGGCTGTCTGTAGCAGGGCGATCGCCACTCATCCTCAAAGCGATCGCCTCTGTTTGCAGCCAGAAGCCAGCCACCACCGCCAGACTCAGGGATTTGATCAATGTGGCATTGAGACGGATAGTGCGAAGACGGTTGCGATTCATCTCGAAGCCCCTCTGGGTAAAGGGAAAGCTAAGTAGATTCAGACACCCCAGCTTTGCCAAAGCTGCCAGCATCCCAAAGCAGCGATCAGCTAACGGCAGCAGGCTAAAGGCAGAATCAAAGGTTTTCTGTCAGCGGCTTTTAGCCATTTAAGGGGCTTAACTCCAGTGACTACAGCTATAGCAGCACCAAGCTAACAACAGAGGCACCCTTTTCTAGCGACTTGCCCTACATCCTAGCCCAAGCAGCCCCCTCGGACAACGCTTGAATCAGAAAGGGTACCCAGCCAACAAACTGGGCACCCCTGCTTTAAGCGGCTCAGCGGTTCGCTAAACCTGAATCCAGCCGAACCAGGAGAGTACCACCGCCAGCAGCAGCAGCCCTACGAACGCTGCTCCACCATAGGCGATCGCCGCTCCGGTCTTGCGCACCCATTGAGGATAAGGGGGACGCTGCCAGTTCCAGCGGTAGCCATCTGCCCCGGCAAAGTGGTTGCCTAACTGCTGTAGCTGGCTGCGGTAGTAGGCATCATAGCGGGGTAGCTGCAAGTCAACCGGGCGATCGCCCAGGCTATGCCCCAGCAGTACCCGCCGCCGCGGATAAGGGACGGTATTGTCCCCAAAGTTTTCCAGATATTCTGAGCTGTTTAGTAGCGCTTCAATAAAGCCCTGATAACCCAGCGTTGCAATTGTGGTTGACCAGGCCAGTTTTTCGCGATCGCTGTATACCTCTCGCCCCAACACGCGACGAATGCACTGCTCAACAAAGCGATAATTGCTGTTTAGCTCATAAAAGCTGTTGCGATAAGTGGCCGAGAGCAAAAGCCCACGAATAAACCCTCGCACCGTAATCTGGCCGCTGCGAAGCTGAGACTCTAAAGCGGGGTCGCGATCGCACTCAAAGGCATAAAAAAAGATTTGTCGATAGGCAGCCTCAATTAAGGCATCCATCTCAGACGCCGCTAAATTGTCGTCTACACTGTAGCGGCGCGGCTGGTCATCGTTAGGAATTTCGTAACCGTTCACTCGCTGGTTTTGACTGGACGGCGCATATTCTAAAAGGGGAATGGTCACGGTTTATTATCCTCGTTGTTAAGCAAAAGTACTTAATCACCTCAGCATAGAGAGGCGAGGCCACCGTTTTTGCGATTGCTTAAATCAAATCAAAGTTTTCAAATATTTCTCAAAAATCGTCTCATTTTTTACAATTTTCCTGTCCAAAAAGCAAATTTGTCGGTTTGTTGTTGGCAAGGCGGCCAACTGCTCAACTGCTCAACTGTCAGCGTCAGCGGCGGTATCGGCAGGGCTAGCCCCAGGCAAAGATGTTGCAAAACCTGCCGAAACAGCTGGTCGTGCCCGGGTGAACCCACTTGCGCATGGGCGTATTCGTGAACAACCGCTGCTTGCCAGTCGGTAGGCACAATTTGGCCAATATCGATCAGCAGCGTTGCAGGGGTTGTTTGCAAATTACAAACCGCATCAATGCCATAGCGGGCTGAAAGCGGCGCTGCCAAAACGGCTGCCGCAACTTGCTGGCTAGATTTAAAGCAGTTTTGGCACTCGGTAAGGTACTGCTTTAGCTGGGCGTTGATCCGGTCAATATGCAGCCCGATCCAGCGGTTAATTTGCAGCCGCTGGTGAATATCGTCGGGGAGCTGAATCATGTCTGGCGCGATCGCCACCTGCCGCACCTGCTGCAAATAATCTGAACCCAGCAAAATTGGATCGGCCTTACCAACCCCAGATGGAATGTAGTTGAGGGGCGGCGTTGGCTGGCTGGGGTTCAACATGGGCACTCTCGACAGCGTCATCACTTAAGCGAGTTTCAGCACAAAAAGAGGCGGTGCTAAAGCCACCAAAACGCTGCACGGTGCTGGTTCGAATGCGCAAGTTGGGGTTAGGAAACCAAAAACGCTCAACCGAACTGGTAGCTTCGTAGTCAGTAATCAAAACCAGCCCTCCCTGATTGTCCACTTGAAAATAGCCCACTACAGGGGCTTTCTCAGCGTAGCCAATATCTCTCAAGAGCTTGCCCTGCTTAGGGTTATCCTCATCTGGCACCAGGGCAAAAATGGTCGCGCCCTGATGACCTGCTTTGTCTTGATCCCAGGCCATTGACCCCTGCCACTGGATCGAACCGCCGCCAATGGCTAAGGCCGGATCAATCTGGTGAAGCTGGCAGATTTCTGCCAGTCGGGGGTCGCCTGCTTCTAAGGCGCTGGCGCGGATCTCAAGTTCTCCCAGTTCAGCCCGGCGAAACGGCAGGTGGTGAGTTGTTCGCTGCGATCGCCAGCGACCTTCGCTCAGTCGAAAAAAGTCCATTGCCTCCATGTGATTTCGCTCCTGAGAATTCTGTTACTTCAGGTTAAGTTAAATTGATCATTTTCTATAGTCTGCCGTAGATCGGCAGGGGTGTTGCAGTTGAACAGCAAGTGACGGTTCCAGCCTTCAATCGCAGCCACGGGATGATAACTCAGCCAGCGTTGAAACGAACGACCCCCTGCCGCGACAAAGCTTTCTAGCCCGGTTAAACACGAGCGGCGATAGTAGCCACACAGCGGCTCCCAGCCTTCGTCATGCCGGGGCAAAAGGGCGATCGCGGCAGGCGGTACGTGGGGTAATCCGGTGGCCCATTGCTGTAACACCTCGACCTGTAGATTGGGTAAATCGCAGGCCAGTAGCAGTACCCACTCCGTCTGCACCTGGCGTAGCCCCTGCATAAACCCCACCATCGGCCCATGAGCAATTTCCGGAAAGTCTGCGGCATCCTGGCGATCGAAAGCCGTTTCTTGAATTAAAAGACAGCCTGCCGGAACCACAGCCCGATAGCGATCGCGCCAAGGAGTCACCACATAGACTGGATCGGCCACCCCCTGAGCTATCTGGCAAATTTTTTGCAGTAGCGGTTGCCCTTCAAGCACCAGCAAGGCTTTATCTGTACCCATACGGGTACTGTTTCCCCCTACCAAGATCAGGGCTGCTAATGAAGTCATCGCTTTTGGGGTATTTTGGGCACTGGCTGCGGCTTAGGTTTAGGCGTTTGAGCCTCGGCCCACTGCGTACCCTTCAAGAAATAAATCAGCACGGTAACAGCCGCCAACAGCATATAAAACAGGCGAATTCCCCAGCCCGCCAAATGAAACACCCGCGAAAAAATGCCCGGTTCTACACCGCTAAAGCGGGTTAGTTCAGAGCGCATCCACTTTTCTTCTTCGGCCAGGTTTTGTAAGTCTCTAGGTTCAGTGGGCAAGATCGGTACCTGCGTTGTGTAGCGATAAAACCCCCAAAAACCGCGATCGCCTACCTGCGTTAGCAACAAATCGTTTGTCAGGTCTTGAGCCGCTACCAAGGTCAGATCTGACTGGGCGGCTACTTGCCGAATCCACAGATGTTGCCGGGTGAGATAGCTAGCGCTAAAAACCCCTGCCGCTAGCCCAAACACCAGCAGCAAGACACTTACCTTGGCTGCTAGCCCTTGGCGCGGCGGCAGAAAAACAGTCGCCGCCCCCAACCCTAACCCCAACACAGCAAAGACCAAGATATTGGTCAGTTCAGCAATTTCCAGACTTTTGAGCAATCCCCCAATCCAGGGAACTGAGTAAACGTACTGTTCTGCTGCCCAGGTAATAGCGACCTTAATACCCGCCATGAGCAGGGGCAACATCAACAGGCACAGCAAATAAAGTGCAATATTTTTAAGCTGAGAAGACCGCATGATTTTTGAGGGAGATTTCCCTCACGCATATTGTGATCAGCCAACAAATCTAACAATTGCCCCGGCAACCGCAGGCTGCTACACACTATATCGCACCCTGATCAGACGCGTTGTTACGTTTCTACCAACTGATTTCAGGTCTTTCTGCGTCAGTGGGTTGAGAAATTGCCCTCATTTTAGTACATTTGTATTATCCAAAGCGGTGGGCGATCGCCTAGCCAGGTTTCAGCCCCAGGCTTGTGAGAATACAAAGCGCCAACTCCCTGATAGCCAGATCGACCCAGCCATCAACAAGTAACAGCGCCTTGCCTCACCGTACCGCTTTTTCTCAGTCCGAATTTATTGCTACCGGGAGCGGCTATGACAATCGCCCAAACCAGCCAGCTAATCCAACTGATTTTGAATTCAGTGTTGATGATAGCGGTTTGCATTGGCCTACTCAGTGGTCTGCGATTGCGGCACAGCACAATTATTCATCAACTGCAAAGCCTACAGCAGCAGTATACGCACCGAACGTTTCAAGCCGCAGAAGGGGCTGGGCTAGCCTTACTGCGATCGCAACGCCAACACCTACAACGCCAGTATCGGCTCGCCAGCAGCAGCCACTTGTTAATGCACTATGTAGTGCTTCTGTTTATCGGCAGCACGTTTGCTCTCGCCACTCGAACCTTGCTCAACTGGGGCTGGCTAATTCCGCTAGCGCTCTTTTTGTTTGTTTTAGGAACGGGGGGGCTGTTAATTAGCGTGGCGCTAGCCCTGCTCGATTTTTACCATGCTCTCCAGCGTCCCAGAGCGCCTGGGTTAGATCCGCTGCCACGTCATCCGCCTCGGTTTTTAGCCGCTCGCCGTCGCCGTCGCTCGGCTCGTCCGCTGCCTTCGGCCTCTGCGGCTATTGCGCCGCTCAAGCTAGGAGATGGGTAAGCCCTGAGGCAGGTAAGCTTGCAGCCTAGCCGTGCCTATTCATCTGCTGACAGGGGCGATACAGTAAAGAGAGGGCGACTGAGGCAGCAGCATGGGCAAAGCATGGGCAACTCGAATGGAGCGGCTGGGTACAGAGTCAGCCTTTGAAGTATTGGCCAAGGCCAAGCAGCTAGAAGCGGCGGGGCGCTCAGTCATACATTTAGAGATTGGTCAGCCTGATTTTGCCACGGCTCCAGCCATCTGTGACGCCGCCTATGAGGCCATGCAACAGGGCTATACAGGCTATGCCCCAGCCGCCGGATTGCCAGCGTTGCGGCAGGCGATCGCCGAGCAGGTTAGCCAAACGCGGCAGGTCGCGGTTTCGCCTGAGCAGGTGGTCGTTATGCCGGGGGCTAAGCCCGTCATTTTCTTTACGCTGCTGGCGCTGGTAGAAGCAGGCGATGAGGTGATTTACCCCAACCCCGGCTTTCCCATTTACGAGTCGGTGATTGGGTTTACTGGCGCTCGGCCAGTGCCCCTACCGTTACAAGAGTCGGTCGATTTTCGCTTTCAAATTGCCGACTTAGAAGCCGCAATTACGCCTCGCACAAAGCTGCTGATTTTAAACTCACCTCAAAATCCAACCGGAGGGGTGCTAACGCTGGACGATTTGAAGGCGATCGCCCGTTTAGCCCAGCAGCATCAGTTTTACGTGCTAGCCGACGAAATCTATTCCCGCATTCTCTACGACCAGGTGCATCATAGCTTGCTGAGCTTGCCCAACATGGCCGCTCAAACCATCTTGCTAGACGGCTTTTCTAAAACCTATGCCATGACAGGTTGGCGGTTGGGCTATGCGGTGGCTCCAGTGGCGATCGCCCAAAAGCTAGAGCAACTGATGATCAACTCTAACTCTTGTACCGCATCGTTTACTCAAATGGCTGGCGTGCAGGCTCTACAAGGTTCGCAAGCGGCAGTCGAGCAAATGGTGAGCGCGTTTCAGCGACGGCGCAACCTGATTGTAGCGGGGCTAAACGCCATTGCGGGTATAAGCTGTCGCCTGCCACAGGGCGCTTTTTATGCCTTTGCCAATGTGCAGTTATTGCCGCTAGACAGCAACGCCTTAGCAGATTATTTACTTGAGCAGGCTGGCGTAGCCGTACTGTCTGGTTCGGCTTTTGGCAAATATGGGGAAGGCTATCTGCGGCTCTCTTACGCCAATTCCGCCGAAAACATTCAGCAAGCCCTCGCAAACATAGCCGAGGCGATCGCGCGACTGTAGGTTGCTAACCTAGCGTCAACGGCTCTACGGCTCAAAGCCGACTGAAGTAAATAGCAGCTAGAACAATTAGCCCCAGCAGCGCCAGCGGTACCCAAAGTTGAAAAAGCTCAATCATTGTTTTGACCAGATCAGGTGAAGTGAACGAAGATCAAAGCATACCCTCACCAGGCTTTGCCCTATGGCCGCTGCTGATTGCATAACTTGGCTCAAAGAACGTACGGCTCTCAATAGCTTAAGCCAGGAAATTTTAGAAGCGATCGCGCCGCTGCTGCAAGCCCGTACGGTGGCGGCTGAACAAACCCTAACCCTCGCCGAAGCATCACCCGATGGGCTATGGATTCTTCGCCAGGGAAAAGTCGAAAGCGATCGCGATCGCCCCAAAGCCGTCAGCTTGCTACCGGGTTCGGTCATTAATCTACAAGCGCTGCTGCTAAACCAGCCTGTCCAGCAAACCTTTATCACCCTGAGCGAGTGTGAGTTTTTCTTTGTACCCGTCGCTGACTTTGCCCAGGTTGTGCAAGCCTATCCTGCCATTACGCAACTTTTTAGCCAGCAGCTTGCCGCCGAAGTTGAACAGCTTTCTTCACAGCTCAGCTTTGAGCAAGAGCGGCAAACCATTCTGCGGCCTTACCTAGTCACCAAAGCCCGACGCGGCATTATTGGCCGCAGTCGTTATGCCCAAAGGCTGCGATCGCAAATTAAAAACGCTTCTGATAGCCGCGAGTCGGTGATTATTTTCGGCGAACCAGGGCTAGAAAAAGACAATATTGCCGCCTTGATTCACTACGGTTCTCGCGATCGACGAGAAGCCGTCATTCGGGTGGAATGCTCTAAAGTGCAGGCCAGCGGAGCCGAGCTATTTGGGCGGGCGGGCGGCAAACCCGGTTTGGTAGAGGCGCTAGGGCAAGGAACGCTGATTCTAAACAACCTACAAGAGTTGCCGCCCGATTTGCTGCCTGCGATCGCCCACCTGCTGCAAACCAACACATACACCCCCATCAGCCGCGGTCCTGAAGCCGATGCGGTCGCTGCCAAAACAGCCCAAGCACGCATTGTCATTATTTCAGAACAGCCCCTGCCCCAAATTAACTCGCTAGTTGGTCAAGTCATTAAAGTACCGCCGCTGCGGGTGCGCAAAGCCGACATCGAAGACTACATTAACTACTACATCAGCCTCATCTGTCGGGCGCGGGGCATCGACAAACCCAACCTCACCCCCGAAGCCTTGCGCCGCCTGCAAGCCTATGACTTTCCCAACAACCTGCGGGAGCTATCTAGCCTAGTGGAGCGGGCACTTTCTCAACTCGCTGGCGCCACCAATATTACCGAAGAGATTATCTGGCCGTCTCAAGGTCGCAAAAAACAGTTGCGGCTGAATCTGCTCAATGCCTATCCTCGGCTACGCCATTTTCTGCGCAGTCCTTGGTGGCCGGATCGACTCAACTATGGTTTTACCCTCACCTTTTTTGCCTTCATTGTGGCGGTGCTGTTTGTTGGGCCACAAACTCGTCAGGAAAACTTTGCTTTGAACATGTTTTGGGCTTGGTGGTGGCCGCTGGTGCTGCTGGGCTTTCCCTTTGTGGGGCGCGTGTGGTGTGCTATTTGCCCCTTTATGATCTACGGCGAAGTGACTCAAAAGCTCTCGCTATGGCTGGTACCCCGATCGCTTAAGCAGTGGCCCCGCCACGAAGCCGAGCGCTGGGGGGGGTGGTTTTTGTTCGCTTTGTTTGCCTTGATTCTGCTTTGGGAAGAACTGTGGAATTTAGAAAACACGGCTTATCTTTCTGCCTGCCTATTGCTGCTGATTACGGCTGGAGCCATGATTTTCTCAGCCATTTTTGAGCGGCGGTTTTGGTGCCGCTATCTCTGCCCCATTGGCGGCATGAATGGCCTGTTTGCCAAGCTATCGATGACAGAATTACGAGCGCAACAAGGCACCTGCTCGGCTGAATGCACCACCTATCAGTGCTATAAAGGGGGGCCACCCAAAGGCGAAGGCCAGGAAACCAACGGCTGCCCGCTTTACTCCCACCCCGCCCAGCTCGAAGATAACCGCGACTGCGTCCTTTGCATGACCTGTCTCAAAGCCTGTCCGCACCGATCGGTAGAGGTGAATCTGCGACCTCCCGGCATTGAGCTATGGACAACTCACATTCCTCGTAGCTACGAAGTAGCCTTGCTGTTTTTGCTCTTGGGAGCAGTCTTTTTGCACCGACTACCCCAGATTAACCAGCAGCTAGGGCTAAATTTAGATTTGGGTAACTTTGGCATTCATGCGATCGCCGCGATCGCCGCGCTGGGTTTGCCTGCGGTATTGCCTTTCGTTGCTGATAGGTTGATGCGGCTGGTCTTTAAGTTAACGACTCGCTATCAGCCCAAGGGGTTTGTCAGCTTAGCTTATGGCTACCTGCCGCTGGTGCTGGCAGCTAACTTGGCTCATTATCTCAATTTAGGGTTGGGCGAAGGCGGTCAAATTCTCTCTGTTGGCTTTGCCACATTTGGCTTCAGCGGCGAAGGGGTACCTGTGTATATCGCCCATCCAGCCGTTATTGCCTTTTTACAAAGTGCTGTCTTGACAGCGGGGCTACTCACCAGCGTCATTTTGACCCAAAAAATTGTTCGCCAGTCTATTAAGCTGATGTGGCCGCAACATGTAAGTGCGATCGCCCTTACCGCCGTTTTGTGGCTTCTCATTATTGGCTAAACAATTCCAGGTAGTGGCTGAAATTGCTTAGCCAGACGACGCTAGATTTAAATTTGGCGCGATTCGATCGCGTGCGTTAGCCGCTCTAAGGTGACGTTGAGCTTTTCTTCCACAGTAGGCTCAACAGGAGCTTCAGCTTCTACTTCTTCTTGACGCTTGAAGCGCTCAAAAGCCTTAATCACCAAAAAGAGAACAAAAGCAATAATGACAAAGTCGATGATGGTGCCGAAAAAGCTACCAATTCGGATGCCAGGGCCAATCGTTGCCTCGCGCCAGTCGGTTCCAGCCTGAGACAAAAAGGGGTTAATGACCGCTGGCATGAGAATGTCTTCAACAAATGAAGAGACAATCGCACCAAAAGCTCCCCCAATGATGACCGCAACCGCCAGATCGACAACGTTACCCCTTAGGGCAAACTCTCTAAAGTCGTGGAGAAAGCCTCCAGCCCGCACCCGTGATCTTCTACCTAGTGACGACATACCACAATTCCTATTTTTCAAAAACTAGCTTTGGAAAAGATTTGCCTTTTCTTTAATGGCTAGCAGAATATCAGGATTCAGCTTTAACAAACAACTAAAAAATCTTTAAGGCAACAAAACGAAAAGCCAAGCTTCGATGTTTTTTGTCCCGACGGTTGCGGGCGACCGCGAAGAAGCTCGGCAGCCGTGGGAACTTTGAGTAAGCTGCCGTTTTTCACTGAACTATGAAATTCTTACTGCTGCTCGGAATGGCGATCGCGATATCTAGCTGCCAGCAAAATATTTCAGTTTCTATCCCCCCAGCCAGTACTCCCACTAGTTCAACAACGGCTGCTCAGCCGCCTGCCACGCTAGCCACCAGCAGCGCCAGCCCAACCCCAGCAGCCACTCCGCCAGCGCCTGAAGCTGTCACGGCTCAGTCAAGCGCCAGTCAACCCACCCCGCCCTCTCCAAATCAAGCGGCCAGACCACCTGAGCAGCCTACCTTTGCAGGCGAAATTGGTCACGATGATTTGGGTACCGCCTTCTCAGATTTTTTGTTTGATCACGACGGCCAGATTGTCTATCTGGATGTTTATTTTTCGGATCGGCCCGACGATGAACCCGCCAAAGTTTTCTACGGTGAAGACTGGTTTACCCTATGGACAGAATGCCAGGGTTTATCAGCAGGAGAAGCGCCCAGCGCCAATTACTGTACTGGCATTTCGATCAATATTCAGCTTAACGATCAGCCAGGGGCTATCTGGGGATACAACCAGGGGTTTCAGTATCTCAAGGGTCGTTGGTTAGTTACGGTTCATCCTGGTATGCACCAAGGGCAGCTTAGCCTTAGCTTAGATGCGGTCGGCGCGAATTGAACCATGCAAGCGCGATCGCGCGTTTGCCATCTCTCTGCAATGGCAGGACTAAATCACGCTAGGCTAGCACCAGCTACAGAGTTTTGCTAAAAAACTTTTTAGCATTTTGGTGTGTTACCTGCCTGTCATCAATGGACGCTGCCTCTAATCCACTGCTGCAACTCAGCTACGAACCTGCGCTAGAAGCTCTCGGTGAAGACTATTACGATATCGTCTCTGCTGCCGAATTTCCGCAGCATATTCTCCGCTTTCGCAATGAGGATGTTTTGCAAAAGCTGGGGCTAGCACCTGAAGCCGTCACAGCCGCCCACTTTGTTGCAGCCTTCGGCCAATTCCAAACCCGCCAGCCTTTGTTAGCGCTGCGATACCACGGCTATCAGTTTGGCGAGTACAACCCTTTTCTAGGCGATGGCCGGGGCTTTCTTTACGGGCAGGTACGCGGTCGCGATGGTGAACTGTATGACTTTGGCACTAAGGGGTCGGGAACAACGCCTTATTCACGCGGTGGGGATGGGCGGTTGACTTTGAAAGGGGGCGTACGCGAGGTCTTAGCCTCAGAAGCCCTGCATGCCTTGGGGGTAAAAACTTCTCGCTGTCTCAGCCTCATTGAAACAGGCGAAGCCCTCTGGCGAGGAGACGAACCCTCCCCCACGCGGTCATCGGTCATGGTGCGCTTTAGCCGTTCTCATATTCGCTTTGGCACCTTTGAGCGGCTGGAATATTATCGTCGCCCTGATCTGATTGACAAGCTGTTAAAACACGTAATTGAGACTTACTATCCACACTTGCTAAAAGTAGCTGACGCGGGCGATCGCTATGCCCACTTCTACGCTGAACTGGTAGAACGAGTTGCCCAGCTCGCCGCTCAGTGGATGTCGGTCGGTTTTTGTCACGCCGTTCTCAATACGGACAACATGTCTATTACGGGGGAAAGCTTTGACTACGGGCCATACGCCTTCATGGATCAGTACAACCCCAGATTCACAGCCGCTTATTTTGACTATGCGGGTCGCTACAGCTACGCTAATCAGCCTTTGATCTGCCAGTGGAATTTGAAGATGTTGCAAAAGCCGCTGTCGCTAATTATGCCAGTAGCCGATTTGGCAGCAGGGCTGGCTCGGTTTGAAGCCCACTATCATCAGTTTTATCGTCAGCGGATGTTGGCTAAGCTGGGCTTCACCACGTTAGCTGAAGAACTGTCTGAAAAGCTGCTCGACCAAACCTTGGCCTTACTCAGCAACACGCAAGTCGGCTATCACGACTTTTTTGCTGGCCTAGCCCGCCAGTTTGCCCCCCGTTGGCGTCAAGGCTCAGACAGCATTCTCAGCACCACAATGCAAGCCTCTGATCCAGCCGCCCGCGAATGGCTAGACGACTGGCGACGGATTTATTACCTCTGCCTGCAGCATCTACCCGAAAGCGAAATGGCGGCTGTTGCCCAGACGCTCAAGCGCACCAACCCACAGCCGGTACTGCTGCGGCCTGAAATTGAAGCCGTTTGGGAACCCATTACCGTCGAAGATGACTGGCAACCTTTTTATGCTTTGCTCAAGCGCATTCAGTCGCCGTATATCGAGTAGAGCTGTTACCGTTTGCCCAAACCCAGCGGAGCGCGGATGACAACATTTCTCAAACAAAAATGATTAGGCAAAGTCAATATGAAGATTTCATCTTTCCAGCCAGTGGGCAGTACATATGAACTACAATGAGTGCATACCATTTTGCAGTGTACTCAGTCAGTCCTATGTCTACACTTGCTGCTTCTGCTAGTGGCGATCGCCCACTCTACCCCTCTGCTTGGTCTACCATTCGTTTTCGCCGCGCCAAAGAAAAGAAAGGGTGGGCCTTACTGGGTATTCCCCATCCAATTTATCCGCTGGTGGCTCTGCGGCTCTTTGAGTTGAGGGCCCGCCTGATTGAGCAGCATGAGTCAGCTTGCTTTGTCAGCTTGCTTTTTGAAGCACCCCCGGCCTTATCAGCCAGACTGGCCTGCGTCTTTCCTGCCCCCCCGGGCTGCGAAACGCTCAAGATTGCAGAGTCAGGCGATCGCATTCTTTCAGGCAAAGCCGCCCTATCCGCCAAAGCCCTTTCGCAACAACCGGATCCAGCCGAGGCAATGGCGATCGCCGCTTGAGCGATCGCTATTTAGCTGCGCTTTAGGGCTGAAAGCAGCCGTTAAAAAACAAAAGACAAACTGAACGGTTAGTCTACCAACCCATTTCAGCCATTTAAGGCTCTCAACCCTGTTGGCTACAGCTATCACCAAACCGAAAACAGCTCCGCTAAAAAGCGCGATCGCCATTGGCTAGTGCGGTTTGCATCAATGGCTTATCTTCGGGTAATTGCCCCGTTTTCAGCCACCTGTCTAACTCGTCAGGAGCGTTAACCTGACTGAGGTTTTCCCACAGAGCACTGGCCTCTAGCACCTCATCTGCTAATAAGACTTCAGCCGTTGTTTCTAGTACCTGGCGATTTTGAGCCAAAATTGTCAGCGCCATGCTGTGTGCGCCATCGATAATGGCCTTGACTTCATGGTCAATTAGCTCTGCTACTTGAGGGCTAACCGTGCGGCGCGGGTTGCTCATTCCTTCTAGAAATTGCTGCTGCTGCTTTTCGAAGGCAATTGGCCCCAAGCGATCGCTCATGCCATAGACCGTGACAAAGCGCTCAGCTAAATCGGTGGCTTTTTGAATGTCATCTCCGGCTCCAGTAGATACTTTGCCAAAAATGAGTTCCTCTGCCGAGCGGCCAGCGAGCAAAATCGCAATGCGGCCTCGTAACTCATCTTCACCAACCAGAAAGCGATCTTCTTCTGGAAGCTGTAGCGTATAACCCAGAGCACCGACCCCTCTTGGCACAATTGAAATTTTTTCAACCTTGCCAGCCCCTGGCATGAGCGAACCGACGATAGCATGCCCCGTTTCGTGGAAAGCCACCGTACGCTTTTCCGTTTCGTTGAGAACTCGGCTCTTTTTCTCCAGTCCGGCAATTACCCGCTCGATGGCTTCGTTGAAATCGGCCATTTTGACCTCATCTCCTTCGCGACGAGCAGCCAATAAAGCGGCTTCGTTAACTAAATTTGCCAGATCTGCGCCAGCAAAACCGGGGGTGCGGGCAGCCAATTTAACCAAGTCTACATCTTGAGCCAGCTTAACGCCGGGAGTGTGGACTTTCAAAATGGCCTCACGTCCTTTTTTGTCGGGGCGATCTACCAAAACTTGGCGATCGAAGCGGCCAGGACGTTGTAGTGCTGGATCAAGCACTTCAGGGCGGTTAGTGGCGGCTAAGATAATCACCCCTGTATTGGCATCAAACCCGTCCATTTCATTTAGTAGCTGGTTCAAGGTCTGCTCTTGTTCGCTAAAGCCGCCCCCGGCAAATGGGCTGTTGCCGCCTCGCGATCGCCCTAGAGCATCTAGTTCATCGATAAACACAATGCAGGGAGACTGTTTTTGAGCCTGCTTGAATAAATCGCGGACGCGAGAAGCCCCGACCCCCACAAACAGCTCAATAAATTCTGAGCCGGAAATGCTCAAAAACGGAACGCCCGCCTCACCCGCCACAGCTCTAGCTAGAAGGGTTTTGCCCGTTCCAGGTGGGCCAATCAGCAGCAAGCCCTTGGGAATTCGAGCGCCCAAGCGGGTATATTTGTCAGAATTTTTGAGGTAATCGACTACTTCTTCCAGTTCAGCTTTGGCTTCATCTACACCCGCCACGTCACTAAACCTGACACCCGTTTTGCCTTCGCTATAGGCTCTGGCATTGCTTTTGCCAATGCCCAAGGCGGCAGCACCGCCACCAGGGCCACCTTGAGCCCGCCGTAGCAAGAAAGAATACAGGCTAAAAATCAGCAGCGGCCAGATTAGCCAGCCCAAGAGTCCGCCAAACCAGCCGCCTTCATCCGTAGGAATAGCTGAAAACTCTACCTCATGCTGCTGCAAAAGGGTCGTGAGGCTGTCATCATTGGGGAGCGAAACTGTTTCATAGCGCCGGGTAGCCGCTGCCGCATCTTCATCTGCCTCTGCGGCGACGGCTGACGGCTTCAGTTCGTATTGAATACGCTGATCTTGAATGGTCGCTCGCCTGACTTTATTGGCTTCGACTTGTTCAATAAATTCACTGTAGGGAACTTCATCGTAACGGTTGCCAAACTGAGACGAAAGAAAAGTATTGAGGATAAGAAAGAACACAAAGAAAATCAGCAAGCCACCGCCAAAGCTGCGAAAGGGCGATCGCGACTGATCTGAGTTTTGATTTTGGGAGCGATTTTTATTTGAATTCGAAAACATGTGCCAGGTACTATCTGCAGGCTGACGGCAAGGCGATCGCCTGGTTTACCCAGCGCTAGAAACCAGGTGGCTCTCAAGCACGCGATCGCCCCTGCGGGCGTCCTTTCCACTATGTTGAAAAGACGGGCTTTGATCAGCCATCGCCAGACAGATTTTGGTAGGTTCCTCTGACGATTAAGGAACCCGTCCCCGTTGCGTTACCCAGCCGCTGTAGCTTACTGCTAGCTACCCATTGCCCCTTTAGCCTAAGCGCTAAGCGCCGCTGTCAGAGGTCAGATACGAGCACCAATCACTCCACCCCCCGACATAAAGCGGCTGCATTGGCAAGCCAGCCGCCACCTGCGAAAGCAAGTTGACACAGGCCGTCACGCCAGAACCACAGTAGACAATCACCTTCTCTGCCTCAGCCAATGCCTGCCAGTGTTGGTGGAGGGCCGCAGGCGATCGCAGTCGTCCGTCTGGATCCGAAACCTCCTGCCAAAAATAGTTAACTGCACCAGGAATACTCCCCGCAATCGGATCGATAGGTTCTTGCTCACCTCGATAGCGCTCTGGCGATCGCGAGTCGATCAGCCAGACACCGGGTTGATTTTGGCACTGCTTCACCGCTTCAATCTCCACCGTCCAGCCCGACTGTGGTTGAGGCGAAAAATTGCCTGCCTGGGGTAAAGGAGCTACCTGAGACAGCCCGTAGCCTGCGGACTGCCACCCAGCCAAGCCACCATTGAGCACAGCAACCTGAGAATGTCCCCAGTAGTTGAGCAGCCACCAAAGCCGCGAGGCAAAAGCAAAACGAGAATTATCGTAAGCCACTACCCTAGTTGGCCCCGATGGCGATTTAGAGTTGATGCCCAACTGTCGCAGTTTATCCGTCAGCTTTTCCTGATCTGGCAGCGGGTGCCTGCCGCCGTGACCTTGCACCGGACTGGACAAATCTTGATTGAGATCGAGATAAAATGCCCCAGGGATATGGCCCTGGGCATATTGCTGCTGGCCGAACTCAGGTTCAGCCAGCGAGAAGCGGCAGTCTACCACCACCAGGTTGGCGTCTTCAAGATGTTGGGCTAGCCAATCTGGTTCGACCACAGGCGTAGGAAAAGCCCCTGAATTGGCGCTGTTTGCGCTGAGCGATTGCATCGAGAGTTAAGCCAATAGCCAGTAAGTCATCATTTGCCCGCGCCCCTTAACTTTAATTTCACCGCGCTGCTCAAAGTGATATCGGTGCTGGAGACGCCGATAAACCGCCTCTGTGACCTGAATTTTACCAGCAATGCCCTGTGATTCCATGCGGCTGGCAACATTCACCGCATCTCCCCACAAATCGTAGGAAAACTTGCGAATGCCAATGACCCCAGCCACCACTGGCCCCATATCAATGCCAATGCGAAGATTGAAGGGATGACCATCGGTTCGCTGAATTTGAGCGATCGCCGCCTGCATTTCTAGCGCCATTGCAGCGATCGCCTCTGGATGCTCAGGATCAGGATCAGGCAGCCCACCGACTACCATATAGGCATCACCAATCGTCTTGATTTTTTCCAACCTGTACTGAGCCGCTAGCTGATCAAAGGTAGAAAAAATTTCGTTGAGCAAATCTACCAAAGCCGTCGGTGGCATACTGGCTGAAAGCCCCGTAAAGTTGACAATATCAGCAAATAAAATCGTAGCCTCTTCAAAGCGATAAGCAATAGAACTGGGGTTTTGCTTCAGTTCTTCCGCGATCGATCGCGGCAAAATGTTTAGCAACAACCGTTCTGACTTTTGCTGCTCTGCCTGCAAAGCCCAGTCAGTCCGCCGTCGCTCAGTAATGTCTCGCGCCACCCAAATTACCCGTTTATCCGGCATGGGAGAAATAATGGCTGTGTACCAAGCCGTATTTTCAAAATCATCGGGTGCAGCATTGCCGCCATTTTGATCGTCTTGATGCCAATCCCCCACTGGCAAATTGTATTCCAGCCGTACAGGTTGCTTCGTATTCAAAGCGCGATGGATACTGCGCATAAACAAGTTAGCCTGATAAGGGGGCAATACTTCATAAACTGTACGCCCAACCCTTTCTTGATCAGGGCGATAGAGCAAAGCAGAGTTTGTCGCCACCATATTGAGATAGCGCCCCTCTGAATCAAAAACGGTGATGACATCGGTCATCGCGGCAAATAAAGCCCGCAGTTCGGCTTCCGAATCGCGCAGTGCCTGTTCAATGCGATGGCGTTCGTTAATTTCAGCCAGCAGTTGTCGGTTGGTATCGGTTAAAGCCGCCGTTCGCCGCAGCACTCGCTGTTCCAGTTCTTCGTTAGCCTGCTGTAGGGCAATTTCAGCTTGCTTACGGGCGGTAATGTCCTGAACCGTCCCCTCGTAGTACAGCAGTTTTCCCGATTTGTCTCTAACTGCTCGAGCATTTTCTGAAATCCAAATGCGGGTACCATCTTTGCGGTAAATTTCTGATTCAAAGCCGACGATGGCATCCTGCGTTTGCATAGTGCGAATAAACTCATGCCGACGCCCAGGCTCAACATAAAGCTGATGCTGAATATTGGTGATGTTCAACATCAACTCGCCCACTGAAGCATAGCCATATATTCTGGCTAGAGCCGGATTGGCACTGATATAGCGACCATCACGGGTGCTCTGAAAAATACCCTCAACAATGTTTTCAAAAATGTTGCGGTACTTTGCTTCGGCCTGCCGCAACCCCTCTTCAGCCTGATTGCGCTCTGTAATGTCAATGCCTACGGTGAAAGCTGCTTTACCGTGGTTGTATTTCTGAGCCACAATCAAAAAGCTGCGCCCAATGCCCCCCACAACTGCATCAATTTCGCAGCAGGCTTCTAGCTGAGGGCTGGCAAAAAAGTTACGCACAAAGCCAATAAATTCTTGACTGGTATCTAAAAAGCCAATATCTTGCCCCACAAAAGCTTCTGGCGGCATGCCAAAGGTTTTGGCTAGATGCTGATTGACTCCCAAATAACGCAAGTCAGCGCTAATCCAAGACACAATCCCAGGAACAGCTTCTAAAATCGCCTGTAGCTGATCTTTGGCCGCTCTTAAAGCTTCTTCAACTTGCCGCCGCTCTACTACCTCGCCAATCAGGGTATCGTTAGACTCTCGTAGCGCCGCCGTTTGGTCTTGAAAACGCTGTTCGACCAGGGCTTTTTGATGAGTCAGCTTGTTTAACTGGCAGTCGCGATCGCTAATTTCAGCCTGTAACTGTTGAACTTGCTGCCGCAAAACCTCAATTTCTTGCCGCATGGCCTCCGGAGTTTGGAGCGGTTCGGCAGTTATTGAATGGGGATGAGTCACAGGATTTAAGCTGCTCCTCTGAGAGGAGGGTGATCGCTCCGGCATAGTGGATGAGCCTCATTAAAAGGCTGCTGCGGTTCAAAAATGTTACTTTTAGCTGACTGAATTCACACTATTGGCTGAGTCCAAACACCCTGATGCTTCTTACACCGTATTCTTTTTTTTTAACTTAGTCATCCGTTCGTTTTATTCTTTATCCGGTAAATTTTTATCGCAAAGTCGTCAAATACAACTAAATCGTGACATTTGCCCGAATAAACGATTTTTTTAAGTCATTTAATTGGATACGCCATTAGCATGGGAAAATGGGGGACGCATAATCGGGATTTAGACAGCAGCAGTGAAAGCATTAATTATTGGCAGTGGTGGCCGCGAACACGCCCTCGCTTGGAAGCTCTTGCAGTCGCCCCGGATGACTGAGGTTGTTTGCATTCCAGGCAATGGCGGCACCGCTCTATTGGCGGGGTGTCGCAACTTACCCCTCAGCATCAGCGATTTTGAAGGCATTGCTCGTTTTTCGCTTGTAAACAACATGGCGTTTGTCGTCATTGGCCCAGAACAGCCACTGGCAGACGGCATTACAGATTACCTGCAAGCTCAAAACATTAAAGTCTTTGGGCCAACTCAAGCAGGGGCACAAATCGAGGCTAGCAAGTCGTGGGCAAAGGCGCTGATGCAAGCCGCTGGCGTACCTACAGCAGCTTCTCAAACGTTTACTGAATTATCTGCTGCGATCGCTTACTTAGAGCAACAGGGCGCACCCATTGTGGTTAAAGCTGATGGTTTGGCGGCTGGTAAGGGGGTTACAGTCGCCCCAACGCTGGCAGCGGCCAAAACGGCGGTGAGCGAGTCGCTAGCTGGGCGCTTTGGCGCGTCTGGAAACCGGGTGGTGATTGAAACTTATCTCACTGGCCAAGAAGTTTCGGTCTTAGCGGTTACAGATGGACTCACGATTCGGCCTTTGATCCCGGCGCAAGACCACAAAACCATTGGGGAAGGAGATACCGGAGCCAACACAGGCGGTATGGGAGCGTATGCCCCCACCCCAGTGGTTGATGAAGCCCTGCTAACGCGCATTCAAACCGAAATTTTGCAGCCGATCCTGCAAGCGCTGCAACAAAAGGAGATTACCTATTGCGGCGTCTTATATGCTGGTTTGATCATCACGCCTCAAGGCGATCCCAAAGTTATTGAGTTTAACTGTCGCTTTGGCGATCCGGAAACTCAGGTGGTTTTGCCTTTGCTAGCAACCCCCCTAGAAGAGATTATGCTGGCCTGCATTGAACAGCGCTTAGCGGAATTGCCCCCGTTTGAGTGGAAGCCCGAAGCCGCCGCTTGTGTCGTGATGGCAGCAGCCGGTTATCCAGAAGCTTATCCTAAGGGGATGGCCATTCATGGCTTGGAAGCCGCCGCCGAAACAGGGGCTGTGGTCTTTCATGCGGGCACCAAACGGGTGCAGCAGCAAGTTCAGGCTAACGGTGGGCGCGTGTTGGGCGTAACCGCAACAGGCGAAACCTTTGAAGCAGCGATCGCCCATGCTTACAAAGCAGTAGACTGCATCGAGTTTGAGCAAAGTTACTGTCGCCGCGATATTGGCTACCGGGTTAAAGCTTAGCCGAAGCCCTAACGCAAGAAGCTACAGCTCGAAAACAAGCTGAACAACGAGCCAAGCAAGCTGAAGCCCAAGTTGAACAGCTAAAAGCTAAGCTAAAGGCACTTGGCATTGATCCCGACCCAGCCGCATGAGACAACACCTCCGCTTTGCAATCGTGAGCGATCCGCATATTGCCTTACCTCAAACAATTTGGCGATCGCCCAGCCGTTTTCATCTCGTTGAAGTCAGCATTCCGGCTTTAGAACAGGTGTTCGAACATTTGAGCAGCCTAGCGCTAGACTGCATCCTCATGCCAGGAGATTTGACCCAGCATGGCGAAAAAGACAACCATAACTGGTTAGCTCAACGGCTTTCAGATTTGCCAATCCCGGTTTATGTGGTGCCAGGAAATCACGACATCATCCAGCGAGAAGACACTGACAAAACCGTTGGACTCAATCAATTTTTGCAATGCTACCAAAATTTTGGCTACGACCAGCAGCCCTATTATCTCCAGTCGCTTAAACCAGGAATTTGGCTGATCGGGCTAAACTCGATTGCCTTCGACGCCGAGGGGCAGCAACGTTACAACGGCTATTTAGAAGCCGAACAGCTTGACTGGCTTGATCAAACCCTGCCTCAGTTGCAAGGACAAACCGTTCTGGTGATGATTCATCACAACGTATTGGAGCATTTGCCGGGGCAAGCCACCAGCTCAATGGGGCAGCGCTACCTGTTGCAAAATGCTCAAGCTTTGCGATCGCGCCTTCAATCAGTCAATGCCCTACTCCTCACCGGACACCTGCACGTTCAAGATATTGCCACCCAAGCAGGTCTTTGGGAAATTACCACAGGTTCACTGGTGAGCTATCCCCATCCCTATCGCATCGTTGAACTGACCGTTGAAAACGGGCGATCGCAGCTTTCAGTTCAAACCTATCGGATTGAAGCCGTGCCAGAATTGCCCAATTTACAAGCCTACTCGCGCCAGTGGATGAGCGATCGGGCTTTGCCCTTCATGACGAAACTACTCACCAGTGCGCCGTTGCATTTAACGCCAGAGGAAGCCGAGAAAATTGCCCCCTATCTCAAAGACTTTTGGGCAGCGATCGCCGCTGGCGATGCTCAATTTGACTTTGCCCATCTGCCACAGCCAGTGCAGCAACACTTTGAACGCTTTGGCGCTGTAGATGATCAAGGTCAGCCGCAACTGATTGACAACTTTACCACCCTAAAACTAGGCTCATCAGCCGCCTTTCACGCAAGTTCATAACTGCGGATATAGCTGTGGCTACAATCGTTGAAACACGTCAACGAGTAGTTACTCTATCGTCTCCTCAATTTTGAGTTCGTAAATGTTCCACAACAGGGTAGTATCGAGTGCTGAATATTGCACATTTTGAACTTTGTCGCGCACTGCTGCCATTGCGATCGGGTTAACCGTATAAATGAGGGGCAAATACTCTAGCGCTAGCTGCTGAAACTCTGCGTAGATGGCTTTGCGCTTTTCTTCATCTAGCTCTTGAGCTGCGCGAATATACAAGTCGCCAATCTGGCGTTCCCAGTCCGAAACTTCCCGGCCTTCAAGCGGTTCTTGTCCGGCTGTAGCCGCTAGATTAAACATGTGCAGCCGACCTTCCGGTAGCCAGAGATTGGCTGCGCTGTTAGGCTCTACCCCACCCGTAAATCCTAAAAAGACACAGTCCCACTGCATCGTATTATCGATTTTATCGACTAAGGTGCTAAAGGTGACAAACTGCAAATCAAGCTGAATCCCAATCGCTTCTAAGTCTTGCTTAACTTGAGAAGCAATTTGATCGACCGTCTGGCTACCCGTATAGGTTGTAAAGGTAAAGCGCACCCGATTGCCATCAGCATCCAACAACTGTCCTTGAGGATTGTACTGAAAGCCTGCCTGATGCAGCAGTTCTCTAGCTGTCTCAGGTTCATATTCGTAAACCTTTAGACCCTCCGCTGGCGAAAGATAATAGGGACTTTGCACCGTAACGGGTGAGTACTGAGGTTCGCCAATGCCCCGATAAAGATTGTTGATCATGGTACGGCGATCGATGGCATAGGCGATCGCCTGACGAAATTCTACGGTATTGAACCAAACAGACTTGATGGGATCAACCAGGGGCACTCCATTGCGACTCCCTTGATTGAGGTTCAGCATAAAAAAGCTAATACCCGCAGCAGGTCCACCAATATGAATGGTAAAGTCCCCTCGTTCTTCTTCTTTTTTCAGCAGCGAATAGTTAGAAGGCGACACCCCTTGAGCATCTAAGCCACCTGAGCGAAACTGCAGCAAAGCAGTGTCTGTTTCATCTAAGATGGGTCGGACTACCCGCTCAATATAGGGCAGAGCATTGCCTTCTGCATCTTTGCGCCAGTAGTAGGGATTGCGTTCAAACACTAACCGCTCATTAGGCTGATAGTCCGTAATAATATAAGGCCCATTGCAGACAATTTCATTGGGATCAGTATCGACTCCCCAAGTGGACAGAAAGATTAAATTGCCATCAGCATCTTTGTTTTGAATTGTTTCGGCCAAGACATGTTTGGGCATAGGGGCAGTGCCCCCTACCGTTCTGAGCAAAGGCGCAAAAGGCTCTGGAGAAACCACCTGCAGATGGCGCTCATCTAAAGCCACTATTTCGGGCAAAAGCCCTTGGGTACCTACCCGCAAGCCATCGCGCCCATTAACAGGAATAGCCTCGTTGTAATAAATGTCGTTGAAAGTAAACGCAAAGTCTTCTGCCGTCAACGGCACGCCATCTGACCAGCGCAAATTATCCCGCAGGGTAAAGACAATTGTGCGATTATCGGCTGAAATATCCCAGGATTCGGCTAAAGCAGGCTCTAACTCTCCAGTAATACCGTTTTCGCTGAGCAAGCCTTCGTAGGTGAAGTAGTCAAATACATTGGGACGCTCAGCACTGAGAGAGGCATTAAACGTTTTAGGATTTTCCGAAAACGCGACTACCAGTTGCGAAGTTCTCGCCTCGCGGGTACGAAACTGATCAAGGCTACAGCCCGTCAGCGCGATCGCCAATAGACCTGCCAGCGCGATCGCTCCCCACCGACGCCAACCCATCCTTACCTGCGCAAGCTTCAATAAGCGAAAAACCGACGATGTTGAACTCATATTGCCAAAAAGTAGTCAGCAGTCAGTCAAGCGAGCCATGCTTTACCCGGCAACCCTAAGAAGACGATTTAGCCAACTCTAAATCTTCAATCAACTGAGAAAGCTGGTCGCTATTAGCGTTGTAAACCTGATTGCAAAAATGGCAGGTTACCTCAGCTCCATTATCTTTTGCAATCATGTCGGCCAGTTCTTCTTGCCCTAAAAGTTTGAGAGCGCCCAACATTCGATCTTCAGAACAAGGGCAATTAAAGCGAACTAGCTGAGTTTCTGGAAAAATCTCTAGCCCCATATCACCAACCAAATTTTCAAAAATTTGGGGTAGCGTTTTGTTCTCTCGTAGCAATGGAGTAAAGCCCGTCAGCGTAGCCAGACGCGATTCTAGCGTAGCGACTAGAGCCGGATCTTCAGCCGCTTTGGGCAAAACCTGCAGCAGCAATCCGCCCGCCGCCTCAACTCCCTGGGCACCCACAAAAACACCCAAGATTAAAGCCGAAGGGGTCTGTTCTGAGGTAGCTAAATAGTAAGTTAAATCCTCACCAATCTCGCCTGAAACCAGCTCTACAGTGCTGGAGTAAGGATAACCATAACCAACATCGCGAACGACATAAACGTAACCATCCTGGCCAACTGCACCGCCCACATCCAGCTTACCTTGACGATTCAGCGGTAGCTCAATTGCCGGATTATCCACATATCCCCGCACCGTTCCATCTAGGCCAGCATCAATCAAAATGCCCCCCAGAGGGCCATCGCCTTTGACCCGAATATTTACCCGCGATTCAGGCCGCTTCATGCTAGAAGCTAGCAAAAGGCCGGCTGACATAGTTCGCCCCAAAGCAGCGGTCGCCACATAAGACAGGTTGTGGCGCTGTCGGGCAACTTCAGTGAGTTTTGTCGTAATCACGCCGACAACTCGAATACCACCCTGTGCAGCGGTTGCTCGAATTAGTTGATCTGCCATAGGGATGCCCTGTATGCTTAACAATTTTCAATATTTCTATTTTAGGAGGTAGATTCGACAGAAAAATGACTGCTGCACGTTAGAGAGTGTTGATTGCCGTCCCTTCAATCACACCTTGCCGTTATTGTTTAGCAGCGCT